>CAYNXW010000001.1:0-9401 GCA_964401265.1 uncultured Pirellulales bacterium
AGTCAAGGCCCGAACGTGAAAAACCCCGGCGGGTTAGGCCGGGGTCGGTTGGGTCAGGCGGGGATCGGGAAGCGGTCATCGGCCCACTCGAAGTGGCCATACTCTCGCCAGGGAACGTCCACCCATCGGGCGGTGCGGCTTCCCAGGGCATCGTGGAGGTTCACCCCGTGGCCCATCGCGCCCATCGCCGCGTAGTGTCCGAACATCTCCGGGGTCTTCGGACGGTCCCCCTCGTCGCCGGCCATCTCCACAGCTTTGGCGAAAAGGTCGGCCAGGTGCATCCCGTGTTGCTTCTCCAGGCGCACGCACAGCTCGAAGGCCGCGCACACGGCGGAGGGCTCGGGCACCTCGGGCATCACGTCCATCACGTCGCAGCCGCTAAGGTTCGTGTCACCGAACTCCTCCTCATAGTCCGCCCAGGCGGAAGCGAAAAAGGCTCGGGCCATGTGGCGGATGATCTCGCATCGGGTTTCGCTCTTGCTCATGGCTCTAATATAAGAACGGGGGGATAAGGCGCAAGGCCCTACCACCCCAAAACTTCAAGTTTCGTTTCCGCCTACGGGGACGCCACCTTCTCGCCTAGGAGGGACCGTTTGATCTTGTAGGTCGTGAAGTTGTGAACACCTCGCAGGGGTTTGAGAGACGTGATCTTGACCTCCGGGACGCGGCACCCGACCAGGGTCCACGTCTCCCCCTTCTTGGGCTTCTTCGCGGCTCGCTTGGCAGCCAGGGCTCGGACACCTTCGCGCCACTCTCGAGCGTACTGGTTCGGGGGCTCGTCGGCTTCGTCCAGGTAGGACACGGGGCAGTCCGTCTGAACCGGACCCATGCTCTCATCGATCGGCTTGTAGCCCCAATCCCCGGACGCGGAGTCCCGCTGTAGCAGGTAGACGGAGATCCACTTCTTCGTCTCCCCCTCGGGGCCGCTCTCGTGAAGGGCGTACATGGTGTTGCCTCGGAAGCACTTGCGGAGGGTGCGAAAGACTCGACCGTCGCCTACGCGCTCACGAGTCACCTCGTCAATCACGTCGGCCCGGCGGGCACCGTATGGGAAGAACCAGCCCATTAGAGGCCCATCCTCTCGGCCAGCTTGAAACCGGCGTCGGTCAGACCGAAGTGAGTGTAGGGGGTGCCACACTGCTTGAACTTGCCGCTCTCGACCTTGCGCACGAGGCCCCGCTTGAGCAGCTTGTTCGCGGTCGTGAACTCCTCCTCACCCTTCGCGTAGGTGCGGCCACACTCCGGGCTCGGGTCCTCCATGTAGGCCGAGATCAGGCTGGCCAGAATGTCGTGCTCTGCTTCGTTCAGCTTCATGCTTCTACTATAGGTCCGGTGTGATAGTAGTCAAGGGTCGAACGTGAAAAAAACATGGGGTCGGCGTGATAAGAGTCAAGGGCAGGACGAATAAAAACGCCGCCGGGCACCACCCCGGCGGCTAAAGAGAGAGCGAAGTATGTTCAAGTTAGGGCTAAGGAGATCAGTCTAGGGTATTTTCACGAAAAGGGCTAGTTGGTGATGCAAGGCATCTAGGCGGCGTTCTCCTTGGCCGTCAGAGCAGCCGAAGCGTTGGCGACCTTGCGACCGAAGTCGCTGAGCACCCACCGGGCTTCGTGGTCCTCGGTGAAGTGGGAAAGCTCCAGGAACCCCATCGGTAGATCGGCCAGACCCGCCGCCAGCGCCTCGTTCGAGGTTCGGAAGATGTTGAGCGTCTCCCGCGTGGTGGGGTCGAGCCCCCTGGCGATGTCGGTGATGATCTCGTCCATAGTTTCAGTATGGGGTCGAGGTGATAGAAGTCAAGAGGGTTTGTCTTGAATTAGCCCGAAAGCTTTCCAGGACATCGCGTCGATCACGTCCTCGGACACACCGCATCGGTGCAGCCCCTCACGGAAACGACGCCTCCGCTCTTGGACCACCCCGCGCAGGGCAGTGGTTCCAGGACTCACGCTGGCCCCCCGGAGGGGGCCGTCTCGAAGGATCTCGACTTTCATGTGTTTCCTATCGGCTGAGCAGGTCGTACTGCTCTTGCGTCTCGTAGCGGTCATGGACCGGCAGGGGGTAGCGGGCAACGTCCTTGAAGCGGGAGTCGCTCGTGGAGACGTAGTTGCCTCCGAACATCGGGCCGACCCGTCCGGCGCCCTTGTCGTTGATCGGCTCGCAGTGGAGGTACTCGTTGGGAGTCCCAACCCACCGCCGCACGATCCGCAGGCAGATGAAGCGAGGATCGTCCTTGCAGTCCTCGAGCTTGTAGTTGCCCGTCTGGATCTCAGGGTCGAACACGACCACGATGCGATCCTTGGAAATGGCGGGGCTCGTCACCCCGCGATTGGTGCAATCTCCGAGATCGGAGCGGAAGATGGAAACGGATACGCCGCGCATCGGACTACTCCTCCTCCTCCTCGAAGCCGCGCATGATGATCACGGGGCCGACGATCGGGTAGGGCCAGTTGACCGCCTCGGTCGCCTTCGGGTTCGGTGGCATCCCGATCAGGAGGCCCTCCTCGTTCGCGTAGGCGACCGTGCCATCGGTCATCATCGCGTCCACGGGCTCGATGTAGCCGCCCACCGCCTTCTGCATCTCTTCGAGAGTCGGGCGGTTGGTGGGGTCGCGCTCTTCCACGGTCGTGCTGCCGTCGGGCTGAATGATGGTGACTGTTGCCATGTTCTTAGTATGGAGTCGAGGTGATAGAAGTCAAGGGGTCGGGTTACGGAATTCTCAGCTTCTCGGGGCGACCCTGCTTCACGAAGAACTCCAGATCGAGGCGCGCATCCTTCTTCGTGCGGTACACGGTCGGGTACTCGTCCAGCGAGTCGAGGCACACAACCGCAGGCCCGTGAGCCCGGTCGAACCCTCCAAACTTGGCGTACTTCTTCCGTAGGCCCTTGGCGTAGTCCTCACGCTGCTCGTCGGTCGGCACGTACCACAGGAGGTACACGCTGCCGGGGCCGCTCACGTCGTCGAACCACTGCTCGAGGTCATCGATCTCCCCCACCGTCAGCACCGCCCACTCGGGCAGGTCAGGCGTGGACACAACCCGTAGCTCTTGGTTCTCCTCTAGGTGAGCGAGGGCGTCCTCGGGGATGCGTTCGTTGCTCATGTTCTTACTATGGGGTCCGGGTGATAGGGGTCAAGCCTAGTCGTCAAGATTTGTGATCTGCACGATGCCGTACTTGATACCGGCCTTGGTCATGGCAGCGACCACGAGGTCCCAGCCGGGCATGTCGGAGTGCGACCCCTCTCCGTTGTCGTAGTGGATGAACACGTCCGAGTATTCGCCCGGCTCCTCCCCATGCGGGTGCCAAGTAGCCATGTTGTTGTTTCGATCGTTCAAGTAAACACGGAAGTCCTCTCGTGCGAAAAGCTCCGGCATGTTCATCTTGAAGGCGGGGGCGTGGCTTACTTCGGGCACCTCCCTACTATGGGGCCGGGGTGATAGAAGTCAACCGACTTTTCACGAAAACATGCGAAGGCCGCGTGGGTAGGGTGCTTCCATGACGCAAGACGCGCTCACCGTCTTCCGCGAAGCTCGAGCCTTCCAGGGCTCCTTGGTGGATTTGCACCCTCTGAAGCTGGATCGCTGGCACCGGGGCCTCCTGGACCTGCCGGACGCCATCTACATGCAGTACGGCTGTCCCGCCCTCTACGAGCAGATCGGGAAGGCACTCGAGGCCATCAAGGCCATGACGGAGATGCTCGGGGAGGAGAACCTGCCCATCGATCCCCAGGAGATCGCAAGGAGGAAGGTCGGGAATTTCTCCTGGTACGTGGAGTCCCGCCTGAACTCATCGGGCGCCACGAAGTGCCTCCTCCTTTGGAACCAGGAGAACACCTCCTGGACGTTGGCGTGCAGCGATGTCCCCAACACCACGAAGACCATCTCGGGCTTCATGGAAGGCTTCGAGCTTGGGAAGAGCTGGGTGCAGGAGCTTTCGTCAAAATCCGAGGAGTAGAAGGGGTAGAGGAACCCCCCATGACGCACCCCGACAACGAGCTTTACTGGGCACATCAGGTCCGCAACGCCATCTCAGTGGGGGCGCGGAAGCTGTGCGTCTTCCGTCTCAAAGGTCGCAACTACGATCTGTTCGAGAGCTACGAAGTAGCTAACCTCCTCGGATACAAGCAGCACTCGAGCCTTCGCAAGCAGACCCTCACCGACTGGGATGGGTACATGATCTCCGGCACCGACTTCGTGTTGGTCCAGGACGAAGAGTTGTTGTCCTTGTACCGTGAGCTCTTTCGTCGAGTACATGGCTTCGAAGTGACCCCGGTAAAGATCAAGCGAGGTCGTCTGTTCTTCACGCCGAATGGGATGGCCAAAGTTCTGAGGAAGACCTCGAAACCAACGGCCGAGCTCGAGGCTGTTTTTCGCAAAAACTTCGAATTCGACAACGTCAACTTGGACCAGGACGTACCGACAGCTCCTCCTTCTTCCCCTCCCCCGAAGTCGCTCGAGGACCGTAAGTTCGAGTACGAGGTGATGCAGAATCTCATCAAACAGCTCGAACGGCTCCAACAACCTCAGCTCCGAAGTCTGGCGATCACGGCCGCCGAGACAGCTCTCGGTCGACGCCTGGACGAAGTCCGAACGGGTGAAGTCCTCAACAACGTCTTCACGGCTACGGCATCTACTCCTCGCCGAACTCCGGCCAAGACCACGGTCGAGGTCACAACAACGACGGCTCACCCACCTCGAGTGGTGATCGAAGGCCCTCTCTTCACAAGCAACGACTTCTACTCCATGACACGCATCGGGGAGAAGGCTGGTGGATATTCGGCCAAGCAAGCCGGTCTTGCTGCCGACATCGTGGCCAAACATCTCGGCTACACTCGAGAGCAGATCCGCAACGAGCAGCTCCCGATCAACCAACTGGCGATGCGCCCGGACACGACGACAGGGAAGAAGCGGCAGATGGTCCGCTTCCACACCGACTTCGCCAACAAGGTCGTTGAGGAGCTGCGCCGCAATCCGCAGTTCGTGCCTGAAGCCGTGCAGAGTGGCATCCCAACCTTCGGGTCCAACCAGAGTTACCCCACCCTCAGCAGGGGTCCGTTGGACGAGCAGGCTTAAAGCAAAGGGCTGCAAGGTGTTTCCACCTTGCAGCCCTAATGTCGGTGATGAGGGAGTCGAACCCTCTTGGCTTTTCGCCCTCTCGCCGTTTCGGAGGCGCCCCTCCTACTTTGGCTCGTGGGCTAGGGGTTGCGTCTTCCCCAGACCATCGGCTCCTCCAAGGATCTACCCTGGGCTTGCCTCAAACCGGAATCCCCCGGCCCGACTCCTTTACTATAGGGTCGAGGTCATAGAGAGTCAAGCACTATTCGCGGATTTTTGTGATGGTGCGGTCAGCCTTCCCGCTGCCCCTCACGTACATGCCCTTGAGGCGCCACTTCACACGGCGGTCCTCACCAGAGCCGACCCAGTAGCGTTGCCAGTGAGGAGAGACTCCATGCTCAATGGGTGAAGCATGGGTTCCTCCCTGGTGTTCACGCTGCTCCGTGACGCGCTCTTCAGGCAGTTCCTCGAACATGGGGCCGACGTAGACGATGCGGGTCTTGGGCAGACCCTCGAGCCGCCGCTCCATCTTCTTCCTCTTGCCGGGCGACTTCTTGGCCGCGATCTTCTTCTTGAGCTCGGCGGCTTCACCACTCCAGTCCTTGACGTTCAAGTCCGGTTCATCGGAGCTCATGTAGAGGCAGATGTTGAGGACCAGGCGAAGTACGTTCGTCAGTGTTCGTCGCTGCTCTTGGATATTCTCCGGTGTGGTCGGGATGAAGGGGAGATTCTCGGGGTCGATAGGATCGCCGCCCTTCCACTTCATGTGGTCCTCTTCATTGGCCAGCATCACGCTGTGCCCAGCGAAGAATTCTTCGAGGTCTACTCCTTGACGTACCCACTCTTCAAAGTTGATGGAGTACCAGAGTAGAGCATCGTCCGTCGGGCCAAAGCTCCGTTCGTTCGCCTCCCCCCAGAGTGCAAAATGGACACCGTACTCACGAGGAGCTTCTTGGGACCTTGAGTTGACCGCCTTGGTGAACGCGACGTACACCCCGGTCAGGTTGTGCCACTGGGTGCGTTCACCGCCCCAAATACGCCACGGGCAATCGTTCAGTCCGATGTAGAAGGCGCACTGCGGAGGTTCGATCATCTCCCGGGTCACCTTCGAGAGGTTCGTGCGGCGAAAGAGCTCCTGGACTTTCGGGCCGATCACGTAGGTGTTCTGGCCGAAGCGGTCGTAGAGCATCATCAGGTAGTTGGTGATCCTGCTGGTGCCGTCGAACTCGTCGAGCGCGGGCGAGCAGGTGCCTTCCTTGAGGTCAGCATCGCTGAAGGGAACGTGCAGCTTGCGGACCATCTCGTACAGGACGCGCCCCTCGGGGAACTTCTTGATGGTGTGGTCGAAATGCAGGGTCGGGGTCTTCATCGTAGGCGCCTACGTTTTCTACGCTTCTTCTCCATCGGGTCCGGCGCGAACTTCGCAAACTCAACCGCGACCAAGATCATGGTCGCGGCGGAAGCCGGTACGGCAAGTAGTCCGAGGATCAGCACCACTTAGGCGACACCCTCCCGCAAGGCCAAGAGCTCCTTGAGCTCGTCGGACTCCAGGAACTGCGCCCACAGGGATGCCAGGTGCGCCTTGAGCTCGTCCTCCGTGCCAGTGAACACGTGCTCCGGTTCGTCCATCTCGAGTCGGTCCCGGTACGCCCACCCGGTCGGATCTTCCACGTAGGACCACGGAACTCCGGGATCGCTCAACACGGGCTTGCCCTCGTCGTCGCGCATGAACCCCTGGTAGTAGGTGTACCGCAGGCGCCAGGGCTCGTCTCCGACCTGCTCCCGCTCCAGGTGGTAAGACCGATCGTCGAACCAGTCTTGGACCGTGAGGGCCACACACCTCCGGTGCCGTACCTCGCGCTTCTCCAGACCATTAGCCAAGAGACGAGCCCGCTTGTCCTCGTTCTTGATGCGAGGGTCGATGATGTGAGCGTGGGGGCCTCCCGCTCCCTGGTGATCGTCGGAGACTGAGCCACCGTCGAAAGCATCACAGTCAGGGCGTCCAGCGAGCTCCCAGCAAGCCTTGTGCAGCCAGACGGAACCCTGATGGTCGAATCGCTCGTAGTCCCCCACGTAGCCCGTGTACTGGGTGTCCACGGTCATGTTCCCGTTCGGGGCGAGGATGACCACCTCGGCCATCCATTCGTTGATCCCCTCGTCGGTGGCATCCTCGCTCAGGATGCCGTGCCCGCACCGCTTGCACTTGTAGCTACTGTATCCCATGTGAGTAGAGTATAACCTTGGTGTGATACCTGTCAAGGGTTACTGGCTGAGGGCTTCAGCCAAGAGTTCGCGGCCGGAGGGGCCTTCTTCACCCGGGCGGGCGCCGACAGCCTCAATGATCTGACCGTCGCTGGTGATCATGCGGAACGCGGGCGGGGGATCGCCGTAGAACTTGGCCATGCTGGCGAGCTCGGCCTTGAACGCTTCGTCGGACGGAGCCTGCACGTGCGTGATGTCGCCCTCGGCGTAGGTCACGGTCTCGCGGGTCTCGAGTCGGACCCACACCCCGAAGTACGAAGCGTCCTGATCGGTGTCGTACGGCTCCCAACCGTCGCCACCATCGCAGCGCTTGAAATCGAACACGTAGCGGTCGATCATCGGGTGGAAAGTTTTCGTCACCACGCAACCGTTGCTGTTGGTGTAAGGCTCGTCGCCGGGGCGGGCGAATCCGGGGGAGGTGAAGGGTTTGTGCTCCATATCTTTACTATAAGGTCGAGGTGATAGTCGTCAAGGGCTGCCAAGGAATTTGTTGGCGGCGTCGATCAGAGGGTCCACGACGGGATCGCCTACATGACGAAATCCGTGCCAGCCTCGACCCGCCAAGTCTTTGAGCTTGACGGTCAGCTTGGGCAGCAGATCAGCCGCCGTCTCGAGATCCCTGACGTTCAGAGCCTTCGAGACGGCGAGGTACAGATCGAGGGCGTTCATGCACTCTCTTTGGGAACCTCGAAAGGTCCGGTAATGTCGATGTAGGTATCGATCCGGTTATCGTCTTCGTCGTCCCAGTTCCCTTCTTCGCGGAGTCCCTTGACGATCTCGTCTTCGCTGGGTTCTTTGCCGAAGTGGGGCCAGGTGTCGGTCCCGTGCTTGTGGTGATAGGTGATGATGTAGAAGGTCATGCGGTCCTCGTGACGGTGAACGTGTCCTCGAAGTCGAGGGCGATGGTCTCCCCCACCTTCAGGCCCGCGATGCGCCGAGCCGTGTGCTCGGGAATGTCATCGCGTTGGGCCATGAGGTCAGAAAGGGAGCCGGCCCACTCTTGGCCGGCTCCACAGACGTGAAGGGTGGTCTCCATCCTAGTAGTCATCGTCCATACCGACGGGCAGGCCCTCGGGGATCGGGAAGTCCTTGTAGCACTTCTCCGCGTTGCAGGTGATCCGAGCGTTCTCGGCATACTCCACGTGCTCGTTGGAGTCGGCGCTGTAGTACAGGGTGCCATCCTTGAACGTCAGCGTGCGGGTGGAAAGCACGTCCTCGGTGTACTCCATCTTGGACACGTCGGTGTTGCCGCAGTGGGGGCACTTGATCTCGGTAACGGTTGGGGTCTTGCTCATGAATAGAGTATAGGTCGGTATCACACGGGGTCAATACCCCAAACGTGAAAAAGCCCCGGATTTCTCCGGGGCCTTCGGGGGGCCTTACCAGCGGCGGCTGTACCCACCGTAGCCGTTGAAGCCACCGCCGTATCGGGACCGAGCACGGGCCTCTCGGTCCCGCTTCTGCTTGGCCTGCGAATACTCGGCGGTCACGTAGTTGGCACCGCCACCATCGTAGTCCGCATCGCGGTTGTACTCGTCGTTGCCGATGATCTTGCCGCCAGAGCCTCGGGTCCACGTGATTTTGTCGAGCAGGCGGAACAGCACTTTGGCGATCTTCTCCTCGCGGGCCCGCTCGACCGCGCGGTTGTTCTCGGCCACGTCCCACGTCACCGTGCGCGTTTCGTTCTTGAGGATGATCGTCGCCTCGTCCAGATGGAGCGCGCAGCTCTTGCTCGTCGGCAGGATCTTGAAATCCTTCTTCTTCGGCAACGGCTTGAGGGTCATGTTCTCACCCCAGCCGTCCACGATCAGGTGGCGCACGTCATCATCTACTTCCTCCATGAAACCGCGCCTCTTGCGAGTGAACCGTGCCTCCACGGCCTTCGCCAGAGCCTCGCCCCGCTTCTTGCCTCGCTTTCCCTTGATGGCAGCGGTCAGATCGGCGTGGGCCTTCTTGGCGCGGTCCAGCTTGGAAAGCTGGTCAGTGTTCCACGCCTTGATCAGCGCGGTGCGGAATTTCGCCCACTCCTTGGTGGGGATGGTGATGGTGCCTCGTTCCCAGTTGTAGCAGCTCATACCTACTATCCTAAGC
>CAYNXW010000001.1:9501-37878 GCA_964401265.1 uncultured Pirellulales bacterium
CCCTTCCCGTTGCAGGAACCGCACTCGAAGCACTGGAGCTTGTAGCCCGCTTCCTCCGACGCAGGGCACACGAAATGCCGCTTGGAGAGCTTGGGCATCGCTTCCGAAGTCACCCGGAAGGTTCGGAAGCCGAGCAGGGTCGCCCGCTTTTCGTCCATCCCGGTGTCACACGAGGCCATGCACCACTGCGCCAGATCGGGGCGCAGGGCCCAACTGTGCGTGTAGCCGGTCCACCCCGCAGTCTTGCGAAGGATCGCCTCGACCACCTCGGTGGGGAGTGCCGCCGGATCGCCATACGCCCCCAACCGAACGAACTGGTTTCGGAAGGCTCGAGAAACCTGCTTGAGATCCAAGGCTTCATACCGATCACGGAGGTAGGCACGGTAGACCGAATTCGGGCCGTGGTGCACGCGAACGTAGCAGGAACGCCGCACGTTCTTCCCGTTCTCGATCTCCCCACGGTGCGGGCAGTCACCGCAGATCGAGGCGTCGGCTCCCGTCTTCAACGCCTCCAGGGGAGCCACGTCCTTACGGAGGATCCAGACCTGAACCATGTTGCCCGTCTTGGCGTTGCGGGAGTTCAACGTTGCGATTGCAACGATGGGCTCACCATCGAGCATCGAAGGGCCGTCGTACAGAATGTATCCGTTGGGTTTCCTTGCCACGAACCTAATCTAAGTCGGTATGACTTCACGTCAATAAGCTAGCTCGGATTTTCTCGAACGCTTTCGACAGCGTCCTCCATGACGTTGAATTGATCTTCGAGGGACCGGGCCACTCGGTATTTTTCTGATAGGAGCACCATTCTCGATGGCCAAGCAGAAGAAGGCGGAGTTCGACCTCTTCCAGGCACCTCCTTCCGCTCGCCCTGCTGATCAGGGTCCGAGCCTGGATCTGTTTGCCCGGCCCCCGGGAAAGCCAGCTCCTGGACGTGCTCCCTCTCCGGCTCCCCAGAGAGCTCCTGAGCCTCCTCCTGCCGCTCCGAGCCTCGATCTGTTCGCCAGGCCCCCGGGCAAGGCTCCTCGAGCTCCTGAGCCTCCTCCTGCCGCTCCTGAGCCTCCTGAGCCTCCTGCGGCTCCTGCGGCTCCCGAGCCCGCTGTGGACCTCTTCCAGCGTCCTCCGAGCGCTGAGGCCCCTCCTGCACCGGCCCCGGAACCTACGCCCGCACCCGCTCCGGAACCTCCCCGAGCTCCAACACCTGCGCCAGCAGCGCCTCCTCAAGCACCCCCGAGGCCGGCACCTCCTGGACGGCCGCAACGAGTGGAGCAGGGGGAAGAGACCGCGCAGATGCGTCGGACTCGAGACTTCAAAGAGTTCCTTCGTGAAAACTACGAGGCAGGACGTGCAGACATCCAGCACCCTGATCCTCAAAAGCGTCGCCGGAACCCGACCATCAAGTTCTGGACCGCGATGAAGTACGACACCTTCAAAAAGAGGGTGAAGGAAGAGTTCCAACGCTGGCTTCAAGAACAAGAAGCTCAACGTCCTCGGATTCAACCCGGTGCCCGCATCCAGAACCTGGACGAGCTCCGCGTCGGTGACGTGATTGGTGGAAGTTGGGGCACCAAGTACAAAGTCATCCGCAAGAGCCCTCGGTCCGTTGTGATCAAGGAAGTCGACAACTTTGGTCGTTTCAAGAACGATCGAGAGAAGCGTCGGAACCTCAATCAGATGCTTCGGAATCGTTGGCAGCGTCACCAAGACCTCAAACGCCCTGACGTGGACTACGACAAGGCGAAGGCGTACATCGACGAGAACCACGGGTTCCCTCCTCGAGACGTGACCAACAAGGCCAAGTACAAGGAGTGGCTCAAGAAAAAGTTCGTCGAAGGAAGGCGCTCTCCCTACCGTCGGCTCGGGGACGACGAGGCCCAGCATCAAGAGGCCCTCGAGCGACACCTCAACAAGATCCTCGAAGAGCGCAACGTTGGGGACGACTGGAGCTGGACGCCTCCGCCGCCCGTACAAGTCGGCCAACGGATCCAGCACCCCCTTCAGGTCGAGACTGGCGACTTCGTCGAGTACTACGGCCGTAAGTATCGGATCCTCGAAGCAGACGAGGATAAGATTCAAGTTGTCGAGGTCGATCGTAACGGTCGTCCCCGAGGGAACTCTCGTCCCTTCGACAAGCGATACCTCAAGGACTATCAAGTCAAGCGCATCGAACCCGTTGAACGGCCGGAGGTGTCCCTCGATCAGGCAAAGACCTTCGCCGCAGCCAACATGCTGGTGCCCCCTCGAAACATCAACTCCAGGACGGAGTACAAGAAGTGGCTCGAGGAAGGCTTCAAGGAAAAGAGGAACTCGCCCTACCAAGGACTGGGAGACGACGAAGTCGAACACCAACGAGCTCTCGAAAAGCAGATCAAGAAGATCCTCGAAGAGCGTGGTATCGGACCTGGCTGGGAGTGGACCCCACCGGATGCCCCGGCGATTGGTGAAGTCTACCTCAACAAATTCCAGGCACGACCCGGTCACTTCGTGAAGAGATGGGATGATAAGTACAAGATCCTCGAGGTTCGAGATGACGGGACGGTTCGAGGTGTTCTTGTGGACTCCAACGGTCGTCCTGTTGGAGAAGAGCGCACGCTTTCCGGCATGGCAGACGGTAGTGCCCGTCGCATCGAAGAAGTCAAGCGCCCGGCTGTTTCCGAGGAGAAGGCCAAGCAGTTCGCCGAAGCGTACGCCAAAGAACCTGGACGTTCCGTTCGAGACAAAGAGCAGTACCGGAAGTGGCTCAAAAAGGAGTTCACGGGCAACCGGCGGTCTCCTTACTACGCGCTCGGGGATGACGAGACTGAGCACAAGCAAAAACTCGAGGAAGCGATCGACAAGATCCTCGAAGAGCGCAGCATCGGTGATGACTGGAAGTGGACTCCTCCGCCTCTCATCCAGTTCCCGGCCCAGGTTGATTGGGGGCGGCACCATGACGCCATCCGTCGAACAGCGCAGCAAGGTGAACACGTTCGACATCCCGATGCGCCTCGAGGGAAAAAAGACGCACGTCTGGGAGCTCAAGGCATCAACCAATCCTCTCGTCGCCGGATGCAGATGCCGGACGGATCACATCAGGACTTCGTATTCAAATCTGCTCGAGGGGAAGAGGATGCTCGAACAGGCTGCCCGCCAGGCACCTTGCACCTTCGAGAGCAGGCGGCCTACAACCTCGATCGTCTCCTTGGAGATGGCGTTGTTGTTCCTCCCACCATCTCGGACGGCACCGGCAGCTACCAGCAGTTCCAGGACGGTGCCTTCATGTGGGGCAGAGGCGACCGACGAGGGATTCGGGACGACGCGCTCAAGAGGCATGAGCAAGTTCAGCGCATGATCGTGCTGGACGTTCTTCAGGGGCATGAGGACCGACACTCGAGCAACATGATGTTCTCGTGGAAAAACCCGAACGGTCCATGGACTGCGAGCAACGCCCAGTTCCATGCCATCGACAATGGGTACTCTTTCGGACACCCGGACGCCAAGTCTGGCCCGTGGGACTTCGTGGTCCGACACCCCTGGTCAAACAACGTGGTCAGGAGCGTACTCGAACACATCCCGGATGAGCTCCACGAGAAGCTCAAGAAGGTGAAAACTCGAGACGTGATCAAGACCCTGGTGGCGGGCGGCCTCAAGAACAAGAGTATGCTTCAGGCTGTCGCCGTGAAACTGAAAGCCATGCAAAACGACCCCGCTGTCATCGGCAAGATGATGCGGGGTCGTCGTGACCCGAAAGACGCTCAGCAGAAGTTCCACTGGCAAGCAGGACGTGAGCCGCTCAAGCTCGTTTCCCAAGCTGAGCTCGACAAGATCCTGCGAGAGATCGAAGAGCTCCGTTAGTCGTCGATCTCCATTTTCACGTACGTCGAACCCTTGTAGGCATCAGGGAGTGCCTGCATGAACTCCTTGCCGTCTTTCGGGAAGAAGCTCTTCCCCTTCTTGTGGTCGTAGACGCCGTACGTGTTCATCTCCTCTTCGCGGTCCTTCGCGTTCGGCTCCAGGTATTTGGCGTTCACCTTTTCGCCATCAAACGTGAACGTGGCAAGGGCTTGACGATCCCCCTTGGGATCGTAGCCCCACATCGTGACTTTTTTCGGGGTCGACATGGTTCCATAGTACCTTCTCGATAGAGAGATCCGGGCGCTTAGTTCACGGGCCAGACCCAGACCATCTCTTTCGTGTTGTTGTTGAGGCACGCGATCTCCTCCATGGTCAGGGGGATCTCGTTGTACTGGCAGAACTCCAGCAGTCCACGACATCCCTCGCCCGTGTACCCCCAGGAGAAGCCCGTGAATTCGTGCGTGTCGCCGGAGTCGTAGAACGCTTTGACGCGGTACCACTCGGCAGCGTTGGGGTCGTAATGGCACTCAACGCGAACGGGGCGCCCCAACCGTTTGGTGAGGCGCCTGTTGTTTTCGAGGGAAAAGCGGGTGACGCCGCCCTCTTTTCGTAGTTGAGGCTTAGCCATCAGCCTGCTCCCGCTGGAAACGAACCCACTCCCAGTAGCCCTGGCGGGTTTCACCGTTGGCGACCTCCGCCTGCCAGCCCTCGGGGCCAAACTCAGGATCTGTGTCCCAGGGTCTACCCCAGTTGGGCTCGGGCATCTCATCGATAGAGACGAACTCCACCTCGTTGTTTTTCACGAACACGGTGCCGCAGTCCCCGGTGTCCTCGCCTTGCCAGACCACCCGACCATTCATCTTGACGTCCCAGGACTTGAAAAGTTTGGCAAGGTACCTAGTCCAGTCTTCCCACTCCCGGAACTTTTCCTCGTGGTTGTGGTGAACGATTGCTTTGCCCTCATACTCCCCGATGACCCAATCGCAGGTACCATCGGGAGCGTCGTCGGGGTTGTCCCCGCTCCAGTCATTGAGGGTTTGAATCGTTTCGAGCTCGGAGACCGTCAGTTTGCGGCTGAGCTCGAAGAAACCGGAAAAATAGGTGCTGTATCCCATGCACCCCGAAAGCCCGCCCGTACATCTCCCGAAGGAGACACGGTGCGGGCTGGGTTCGGGGCCGGCTAAGGGTTAGTCGTAAACGATCCTCCCTTGGCGCGCGGAGACCTCGTTGTCCTTCACCACGATTTTGCCGATGTCGGACGGGTCTTCCCCCTGCCACTCGACCTCGCCGTTGAGCACGTAGCCCGCCGGAGCCAGGAAATGGTGGATCAAGTACCGAATCCACTCGGTGTAGTCGTAGAACTTCTCGCCGCCGTCCCACTCGATACCCATGCCGTCCTCGGTCGGAACCCAGTGGCACCACAGGCCCGGCTGCCCCTTGGGAGGCTTGTTGTGGTCGAGAATGTCGGGGCCACGGTCTTGGCCCGCGTAACCCGTCTCGCCCACGAAATAGGCACCCTCGGGGCCGACCGCGAGATCGACCGCCTCCCGGATCGGATCGGGCCGCTCACGAGTCTTGGAGGCGTCTCGCTTCATGCGGCGCGTCTCGGAGAACTGCGTGAGATAGGCGTGGTGCTCCGGGGTCAGGGGCTTGTTGAGGTTGAAGCGGCCGGTGAAATCCGTGGTGTATCCCATGTCTTTTAGTATAACGTCGAAACGATAGCCGTCAACCGTTTAGGCACGAAAAAGCCCCAACTTTTTACGGTTGGGGCTCCGAAGGTTTAGTGGGCCATGGTCTTGCCTCGGTAGTACGCTCGGGCCTGCTCGGCAATCTCTTCGATCTTGTCCCGGTGCGTCTCGCAGGCTTGTCGGGCGACCTTTTCGAGCGTCTTGCGACTGAACCGCTTGGCCGGCTCGATCTGGATGTAGTGGCTCGGGTCCTGGTAGAGCAGGAACGACTTGAAGGGGCCGTCGATGGTTTGACCGTTGAGGGTCAGGAACACACCACGCCCCCCGGCCCGGCCCATCCCGTCTTTGATGTAGCGGACACAGACCTCGAGCTCGTTGCGCGTGCCCTCCTTCTGGTTCGGGCTGTCCGGCATCGGGATCTTGGCCAGAAGGATCTGGTCCTTCTTGTGCGTCGGCGTCGGCTCCAGCTCGAAGGCGGGAAGGGTCAGGGCGTTGTCGGTGGTGGCAGTTGCTTCCATGCTCTTACTATGGGGTCGGGGCGATAGAAGTCAACCCCTAGTCGGCGAAAAACTTGGCGATCGAGGCGGCCACCATGACGTTGAACGGGCCGTTGTGTTGGGCTTCGGGGTGCTTCTCCACATAGGTGTGGTAGAGATCGTCCGAGTCGTAGTCGTAGTCCTGGATCTCGAGCGCCTTCTCCTTGCCCATCGCGACGATCTGCTCCGTCACGTCGAACTCGAAGGCGCCGTCGATGTTGATGGCGTTGTCGCCGATCCAAGCCTGCGGTTGGAACCGTGCAGTGACTCGCTTGTTCATGCTTCCTATCGTAAGGACCTATCACACCGCGTCAATAGCAAAGGCCCCGGCTTTACAAACCGGGGCCTTTCGGAGGGGTTAAGCGACCTTGGCCTTCGCGGAAGGCTTGCCGCACAGGTAGACCTTTCGCCACCGCGTGCTCTTCCCCTTTTCCCAGGGGATCGGCTTCCACCGGATGACCGGGAAGCCTTCGGCGTCGTGCTCGTCGCAGTCCACCTCGTACACGTACGCGATGTCGCCATGGTCCTGCAAACAGGGTGAGACGCTCAGGAAGTCGAGGTAGTGGTTGATCTTTTCCTCGCGCTCCCCCGTCTCGAAGTTGAGCTCCGTGCTCACCGTGTTCTGTTTGGCTTGCCAAACGAGGAACTTGGCCGCCAGGTACTCCGCGCACCCGAAACGGTTGTCCGGCACGTTGCTTTTGACCTCACGAAAGAACGTGAGTAGGTCGGAAAGCATCCCGTACTCGAGCTCTTCGCCATTCTCGACCTTGCCGGGGTAGCCGTCCCAGTGGCGGTAGATGTTCGAGCAGATGTCCTTACCGTGGTTGAAGTGGATGTTGGTTCGTGTTCCCATGCCTCCCTACTATAAGACCGGTGTGATAGCCGTCAACCCAGGCGCTTCAAGATTTTCGCACGCACCCGCCCTGTTTTCGTGACCCAGGGTTGACCGGCCTCCAGGACGTTTTCCCATCGCTCCGACGTGAAGTACCCGGCACCAAGCTCATGGAGACCCACTCCAACCTCATCCTCCGTATCGTAAGAGTCACTGAAGAACGTGAAGGCGGCATGGCGATGCCCGTCGTCGCGGATCATCCCGTACAAGGCGTACTCGAGCGCCATCATGGTGAGCTCTTCGGTCAGCCCCTCCGGCCCGTGGAAATGGTGAATCGCCTCGTGAGCGGCATACGCCAGGACGTTCAGGCTCAGGTTGTGCCGATGTGCGATCCGGCCACCCGTGAGCAAGCAAACGTCCCCATCGGGAGGGGTCCCTACCTGCTCGTCACGGGTGATGGTGTGCTCCTTCATGGACACCTTGACGAGCCTGCATCCCAGAACCCGGATCAAGTCCGGAAGGTCCTGGAAGATGCGATCGTCAGGCCCCATCGGGCACGCCTTCTCCATGATGCGTATCATCTTGTCCATCGGCTAGAGGTTTTCTCGAAGCCCCTGGTCGTCGAGCTCCCAGACGCGACGCCCCTCGTCGTCCATCGTGGCAAAGTGAACCGTGTAGTAGCCGGACTTGTCACTACGAACATCGACGGACACGATCTCCGGGACGTTGGCTTCTCCGAGCGCATGACCGATGACTTGGATGATTTGTTGGATGTCCATCTAGCGTTCCTCTCTGACGGCGAAAACCTTGCCTCGCCCGTACTGTCCTTCAAGTAGCCGCTTGGCGGCGGTGATGGTGCGGGCCTGCACCGTCGTCTCTTCGACCACGTTGCCGACCCGCACTTTTGCCCTCCACGTTCGCATCAGTCGTCTCCGAAATGGTTGGCCATCGCCTCCACTGCGGTCTCAATGCCCTCGATGTAGGCAGGAGCCGTGATATCCACTCCCGCACAAGCGTGCGCGAGCACCATCGACTCCACGGCATCCATCGCTGCGTTGAACAGTTGGGACATGGGAGTCTCCACAGCCTTATCGTGGAGCTCCGAAGTGATAGATCCTCGCCCGTTCTCGTCGATGGTCACTTCGATGTGGTAGCAGTTGGTCTTGATCTTCTTCATAACTTTACTATAAGACCTGTGTGATAGCCGTCAACCTCTCGAGCACGAAAAAGGCCCGACCTTTCGATCGAGCCTTTTCGTTGTCCCCGAGCAAGGCTAGCCGCTCGTGTCCACGATCATGTGGTGACCGCACTTCTCACAGATGTAGGCGTGCTGGCAGTTGCCCGTGGCTTGCAGGCCCAGGTCCCGTGCCGTCTGACCGTACACCTCCTGGTACTTGTGGTCGCAGCCGAAGGCGAAGAAGCGGATCTTCCCGGCCCAGTGGTCGTCCATCATGGCGACACCCGTGCCGTCGTGGAAGTGGTAGAGCCGCGCGTTGATCAGGGGGCTTCCAGACTCCGCCTTCACACCGCAGCCCGTGAGCTGCCGGAACTCGATCTTGCTCGGCTCGTACATGAAGAACTTGCCCTTCACGAACTCCGTCTCGGAGATCTCGCGCCACTGCTCGGGGGTCTTGTTGAACTCGTTCATCAAAGAGCCTCCTCCCGACGGTCTTTCGGACGACGCCCTTCGAAGGGTTCCTCGGTCCACTGGTACGAGCATTCGTGGCAAGTCACGGCTAAGCGACCTTCCTCATCGGGGCCTTCCTCGTTGGCGATGTTGTCGCTCCCACAGTTGGGGCATTTGTCGAACTGGTAGCCAGCCTCCGCATCGCGCAGACGGTCCTGGTAGTGCTCCCCCGCCGGGTTGTCGTGGTACACCCCCGTCTGGCGGTCCTCCACCATGAGAGGCTCCGAACGACTGTCAGCAAAGGCGACCGCCGCGTCGGCCTTGTCATCCCCAATGAACACGGCGAGTACGTCGCCGGTCACTTGGTTGGTGACGAAGAAGATGTTGGGGCTCCCGCCATCTCCTACGATCGAACGCGAAAAGTCGCAGTTCAACATCTCGGGAAGGTTCGTGGTCTCTTGCGTGTTCATACCTCTATCCTAACTCCGGTGTGATAGTCGTCAACCCCTCGAACGTGAAAAGCCCCGCGCTTGGCGGGGCTCTCGGTTAGGCGGCTTCCTCGATCTCCCACCCGTTGTGACGGATGGTCTGCTTGAGGTCCTCGATCGCCTCTGCCTTCATGTCCTCGAAGTAGCCCATGTGCTCACGGAAGTACTTCTCCGGGTCCTTGGTCTCCGGATGCTCCTCGTCCTCCAGAATGGAGACGGCACCCAGGTACGCGGTGCCCTCGAAGCCACCCCAGGAAGCGGTCACCTTCACACAGCACCAAGCCCACTCGGACCACTCCGATGCCTCCTTGATCGCGTTGATGATCTCGAGATCCGCCTCGCCGTCCCCCGTCTCGAACTGCCCGTCGGGGCTGATGTCCTCGGACTCGGGGGTCACCGTGATCTCTACGTCGTCGATGTTGAACGCTCTTGCCATAGCTCTACTATAAGACCGGGGTGATAGTCGTCAACCCGTCTTTTCACGAAACCTCCAGGACGTTTTGACGATACTCCGCCTATCGCGCACTCCTATACGCAAGGAGCTCATCACCATGAACAAGCTACAACCCTCCAGTCGTACCCGCCCCGTTGCCGCCTACATCGCTGTGCGTAACAACGGACCTTTTGGAAACTCCAACCGTACTCGAGGCGTGACCGCCGCGACTACCGCTGCTGGACCGCAGAACGGTGCCGGCGTCTCGGGCCCCAAGCTCGGTAGCCCCAACGGCGTGACCCTACAGGTCAACGCCCACGTCTAGGACTCATCCCCAGGACGCTCAGCCTCAACGAAGTCCTCCCGGCGGAACTGCTGGGAGGTCTTTCGTTTAAGCTCCTCATGCGCCGCCTCGAGCTCCCCATGGTGCTTGGCGAGCTCCTTCTCCACCAGGCGCCGGTTCTTCTCGTAGAAGATGCGCAGGGTTGCCATCAGGCCCAGGACAGCACCACCCAAGATCGCGACCTGGTCCGCACTCAGGCCCATCCACTCGAACACGCCGAAAACAGCCAGGATGGTGCTCAAGTAGCCCACCAAGGCCGCCGCCGGATCGGAAGCGATCCACGCCTTGTCGATGTTCTTGGGTTTGATGAGTCCGTCGGCCACGCCTACGGCGCCCCATAGGACGATCATCACACCAAAGCGTCTAGCAGAGCGTTGCGTCCAGACTTCACGTCCTTGACGCCTCGAGCTCGCATCTTCTGGTAGCGCGCCTTGAACTTCGCGCCCTCACCTCGAACCCGACATCCCCACACGGCCAGCTTCATCAAGTTCGCCTTGTTCAGGCCAAGTCTCAGGACGCACGCCTCTTCTCGGAGAAGGTCGAGCGCCACCGCCTTCCCAACCACTTCGTCAAACTTGGCCACAACAACACGAGGATCGTCCGACTGACACCCCTGCCAGTCAGACGATCCTGTCGTGTAGTAGCGAATCTCGAACATCACTCGAAGAACTCGGGGTACTGCGCTCGGAGGTCCTCGTTGCCGATCTCGAAGAACTCCTGCGGAAGCTCGTGGATCGACTTGTACTCCTTCACGCCCGTCTCACCCTGGAAGTCGCCATCACCGTAGCCGTCCCAAGGCTCGGCGTACAGGCCCAGGTCCTCGGCAAGCTCCCGCTCAGCCTCTCGGTTGATGTCCTCCCAGAAGTCGTGGTTCAGACGGTCCGTGTCGTCGTCCGTCACCACTTCAGCCACGTAGACGGGCTTCGGTCGGTTGGCCTCGATCTTGCCAATGTCCGGCATCTTGCCCTGCGTCGCCGCAGCCACCGTCATCTGGTGGAGAGCCGTCAGGCGCTCGTCCCACATATCGCCACCCGTGTAGCCACCGGCAAGTACGAAAGCAACCGGGATGCCCCGGGCTCGAGCCCAGTCGAACACCATGCGCTCTCGAAGCCGGATCACGTCCGAGGTGATCCCCGGAAGGCCACCGATGTTGCAGTCCTCATGGGGGTCCATCCCGCTGTTGTAGAGCACGAGGTCGAACCCAATCTCGGCCGCACGCTCGAGCTCGAGCTCCAGCAGGGGCAGGTAGTCCTCGGGATCGCTCACCACATGCAGGTGGTGCCGGTCTGGATCACACCCTCGGTAGCTGTCGAAGTGGCAGACACTGATGTCGATCTGGTAGATGCGAGGATCGTCCTTGATGATGTGGAACGTGCCGCCACCGCAGTGGGCATCCAGGTCCAAGATCAGCACCCGCTTGCAACGGGGCTTCACCAGGCGTCGGAAGAAGCCGTCCGTCGGCCGACCCCCAAGAGCGATCTTGGCCGCCAGGGCCAGACCGTTGAAGGTGCAGAAGCCAGAACCCGACTCGGGCCCGGCGTGGTGTAGACCGCTCGAAAGCGAACCCGCCACGCCATCGCGTAGAGCAGCCAAGGCCGCTTCCACCGCACCCCCAGTCGAGGTCGCCACCGCCTTCGCGTAGCCCTCGTCCCAAGAGAAGCCAGCAGAACTCTTGCGTGGCCCCACCCCCGTCAACACAGCGCGCACGTAGGCTGGGTCGTGGATCATGGCCAGCTCACGCTGAGTCGCCTCTTGAGGTGAGCACAGCTCAACCCCGGGCATCCCAGCAGCAGCTTCGGCCACGAGCTCAGCCTTGCGAGTCGTGTCGAAGGAGTGGGCCGCGCCCACATATCGATCGTCGTAGAAAACCTTCATGTCACTAATGTAATACCCTATCACTCCAAGTCAATACCTGGGGAGGCAACTTTTTACGAAACTCGGTCACGACCAACTCGACGGGCTCGCCGACGGTTGGGGGTGGACTCTGTGGCCTGCTCGAGGGCTTCGGATCGGTCCATGACGCCGCCGGACCCGCCGAGGATGTCGGCAGCGGTTTGGGAGGGGCTTCGAGGCTTGGTGGCCTTCTTCGCCGGAGCCTTGCGCCAGGAATCGAGGGTCTCCTCGTACAGGACGGTGCCTTCCTTGAAGCGACGCTGGAGGTCGGTGATGACCACTGCGTTCACCTGACGCCTCAGCTCGTCCGTAGCGCCCTCCGCCGAGTCCAGGACCTCCTGGACCTCGAGCTCCTCGAGGACGAGCCCTACGAGCTTCTGCTGCGTCTGAGGCTTCCTGGTCAACAGGTCGCCCAGCATCTCCTGCACGCGCTCCTCGAGGTCCTCGATGTTCGAGCCATCAGCTTCCTCGACGACATCCTCCGGCTCGGCCTCCTGGACGACCCCGGTGATCAACGCCGAAGTCCCCGAGCTCGAGGTGACGAACTCGACTTCGTAGTGGGAGGTGACCTTGAGACCCTCTGCCGATAGCTTCTTGGCGATGAGCTCTCGAAGCAGTTCCTCATTGAATTGGATCACATGCTTCATGGCAGCCTTCATCTCCCCGTGCACGAACGAGTCGTCTGTTTTACACCAGCGCGATTCACGCAATAAAAAAAGCCCCCGGACCATTCCGGGGGGCTTGAGCAAGAGACACCAACACCCGCTCTACGCGGCTCTTTGGAGACCGAATTTCACCATATCGGCCCCGAACTTGTACTTCTTGCCGTCACGTACGCGCTCGGCAAGGACCGGGTAGCGCTTGGCTCGGAGGTTCAGCCCGGTGATCCTGAACTTCTCTCCGTTGGAGACGAACTCCTTGCCTAGGTCGTCCGGCTCGAGGCCGACGCGGACCGCACTCCGCTTGAACGCCTGCGCCTTGGCGTCGAGCGCGTTCCCGTCCTCATCCTGCTTCGTGACCAGGAACTGGAACATCACGGGCATCTGATCTCGATAGAAGGTCCGACCCTTCCAGTCGAGGGTCAAGCCGTGCTTCTCAGCGATCGGCTTGAGCGCCTCCTCTACCTCGGCCATCAGTTCGCGACAGTTGGATCGATTGAACTCTTTGATCGGGTTGCTCATGAAGTCAGTATGGCAACGAGGTTGTACTTCGTCAACCCCTTGGGGCTAGAAAACCGGGTTCCCCTGGAGGTGCTCGCGCACCACGTCAGCCGGAGCGTCGTCCTCATCGAACGTGATCTCCAGCTCCTGGAGATGGTCAGGGTGCTCCTTTTTCAGAAGCTCGATCGTGGAGCGGGCGAAGTAGTCATCGTCCTTGCCGCTCGCGCGAAGCTCCTCATACAGGGTCTCGCGAGCCTTCTCGTCCTCGGGGTACTTCTCCGGCACGAACTCGAGAGCGTGCACGTAGACCATCTTCTGGGCCGAGCAGATGGTCGTGTCGAGGTTGTCATCGAAGAACCCGCTCAAGTAGACCTTCCCACCGCAGCGGTCGAGGAACTCCTGAGAACAGTAGGTGCTCATGTCGAGACGGCAGGCGATGAACTTGGGCTTGATGACGGTGTTCTTGTCCATGAACTTAGTATAAGACCGAGGTGATTCTTGGCAAGGGCCCGAAGGTGAATTTACTCCTGCCCCCAGAAGCACCACCCCAGACCCGTGCACTCCATGCCCGTGGGGCAATCTTCGTGCACATCGCACGCGATGCGACATCCTCCGGAAAGGCAAATGTAGTTCGGCTCACATGCGTCGAGCGACGGGTCCACACAATCCGCCGAAGTGTCGCAGGGTTCGACGCAAACCGCGTAGCCATCGTAGACGGTCAACCCCTGCTCACATTCCGTGCCATACATCCCGTTACGGTCTCCCTCGCACGAAGCACATCCGTCCTCGACAAAGTTGCAGGACGTGTCGCACGAAAGATCACCTCCGTCGAAACCCTGGTCCGAACAGGTGAGGCCATCGAGATCGGTACCATCGCACGCCTCATCCCCGTTCGCGATCCCGTCTCCGCAGTACTCGCAGCTCGAGAAGTCGAGCGTGCAATCCGAGGCACACGACAGAGACCCTCCGGAGTAGTTGCCGTCTCCAGGGGAGAGAAACCCCGTGCAAGAAGCCCCCCGAAGGTCGAGTCCGTCACACTCCTCCGTCCCCTCAGCGAGCCCGTCTCCGCACGTGGGTTCCCCCATCCCCGCATCGAGAGGAGGACTCCCGGACGTGTCTCCGTCCCCATCCCCATCCCCATCCCCATCCCCATCCCCATCCCCGTCTCCGCCTTCTTCCCCCATCTCGGTGTCGAACCCGGTCAGATCTGGATCAAAATCGCTACGACACCCCACAGAGAAGGTGAGGGCCGCAACGAGCGCCACAGTAGATAGGTGCAAATAGGTTTTCATGAATCTAGTATAGCTCTTGTGTGATAGAAGTCAAGATCTGGAGGACAAGTTTAGGCACCCTCTTCGGCACTCTCCAAGGTCCAAGTGTCGGGGTCCAGCGTGTGCGAATACTCGCACATCACCTCCTCTCCATCTTCCTCGCCATCAACGATGATACGGAGCGCCTCCTCGGCCGACTCCGCCTCGATCTCGCGGGTGGAAACATGGACCTCTCGGATGTGAACGTGGAACTTGGGCATGATGTCTTGCGTCTTGCTCATGATTTTA
Organism: uncultured Pirellulales bacterium; assembly: GCA_964401265.1. Taxonomy (GTDB): domain Bacteria; phylum Planctomycetota; class Phycisphaerae; order Sedimentisphaerales; family SM23-30; genus CAYNXW01. The sequence continues at coordinate 23,892 of CAYNXW010000001.1, forward strand.
GTATGGGGTCGGAGTAATAGAAGTCAAGGGGTCTTTCTTCGAACGGTGACGGTGATCCAGTCCTCGTGCTCCGCAAGCTCGATCTCGAACTCACCGGGGGCCCCGTCGTTGAGGCCGTCCACATACGCGGATGCCTCCGCCTCCGCGCCCTTGAGGTCCCCTCCGGTGATATCGAAATCCCGGGTCCAACCGTCCGTGGTGTTCTTGGTGTTGCTCATGGTTTATCCCTCCCTCGAGTCGTAGACCTCCACCGAGTGGTAGCCCTCGTCATCGATGTAGACCTCCACCGGCGACCGGAGGTCCCGACACGTGTTCGTCTCCTGGATCTTTTTCATCACCTGGTCCACGCCGGGCTCGTTGCCGTCGAAGACCTCCTCCACCATCAGCTTCCAGTCCTCATCGGACATGCTCTTGATGGCCTGAAGAACGCTCACCGGTCGCTTCTTGTCGAACGGCACGCCATCCAGGTCATGAGGTGCGACGAAGAATTCGGGGGAAAAGCTGAGTTCGAATGCCATGTGTCGTTCCGTCCTCTCTCCTCCTACTATTACCACGATGTCATACGACGCAAGGGGTCTGCTTCAAAAAGTTCGAGCTCCTGGACGTTTGGTCTCAGGAGCTCGAGGCTGCCGGTCGCGGGACTGGGCGACATCCCCACCGGCGTTTCGACGTGTTTCATGAAGGGTACAGAGGGTCAAACACAAGCCCCGGAGCCGTCCTTACCCAAGGGAGCTCCTCCCCGTCCTGGGTTCTCCCCAGGCACCATGCGCCGAATGTCGTGAAACTCTACTGGGTCGCGTGGGCCCGATCGACGAATTCCCCGAATTCTTCCTCCGCCTCCTCGAGGGTGAGCTCGCGCCGCTCGAGATCGAGTTCGCCGAACCCGCAGTACATCCCCACGGACTCGTACACCTGCGCGCGGGCAAGAACGTTGTCCGACACAGCGTGCTTCTTCAGCTCCGCAACGTCCATCCCATGGCAGGAAGCTACACCCTCCCAGTCAACCCAAGTCAGGTCCTCGAGCACGTTATCCTCCACCGAGAACCTCGAAACCGTCACGCGCGGTCCGTTGTCGTCGGACCACCCCTGGAAGTGCACCACCTCCGGGCCGTAGTCCCCCTCGTACACAACACCCCCGTCATGCTCGATGGGATTCACATCCCCAAGGATGCCGTGGAACTTGATGTCGCCGATGACACGGTGAAACTTGAAATCGCTCATGCCTCTACTATGCGTTCGAGGCGATACTTCGTCAAGCCCCTCTTCGTGAAAAGGACTCCAGGACGCTTTGCCCCTCGGGGGTCACATCCGCCCAGATCTTCTGAGGGGTGCCGTCCGTCACTCGGACGTTGTGGATCAGCTTCCTCTCCGCCAGAACTCGAAGGGTCTTTCGGGAGTGCCCGTTGAGCGGGCGCATCGTGTTGGCGAACCAACGCAACGCCTTCTTCTGTGCTGTCGATAAGGGCCTCTGGCTCATCTTGTCTCCTTGACGTGCCCTACTGGGGATAGTGGAGCTCATCGAGCTCCTCATCGACCAGGTCCCACTGACACCCGTAAAGGTCCGAGAGCTGGGCGATCACGATCTTGTGCCCCTCCATCAGGTTCATCCGATAGCCGTCGGCGATCATCAAAACCCGCTCCTCCTCGAGCCCGGTCGTTCGGCGAAACCAGTCGTCTTGGGCTCGCAAGTACTCTTGCTCCCCCGTCGGCTTTCGAACACGAACCCCCTCGGGGACATCAGACACCAGGACGCCTACTTCGCAGTCCTCCTTGATGCAGTGTTGCTGCCAGAGCTCGTAGGCGAGCTCAGCCGGCGGCATCTCGAGAAGCTTCTTGGTGATGACCGGCAGCTCGACAGTGTCCGTTGAGGTAATGGTCGTGGTGACCTTTGCACGTACCGTGTTCATGCTGCCTCCTCCAAATCTCGAGGGAGCTCATCGACGAACACATGTGCGTCGTCACACCGGCCGCCCTCGATCTCGGCCCAGTCTCCGTTGATCTTCGCCCAGTCGCGACCCTCCTTGTCCTCGTAGAGGAACCGGTTCACCAACCCGTAGGTGGTACCCCCGAAGCAATCACGCATCCGAACTTCTACGTCGTACCTCCGCGCGGATCTGACCATCACAGCGCCGCCCTCGGATGTTGATGCTTCTGCTCGTTGAGGTCCTCGAGGATGTGCTCGAGCTCATGAAGTACTCCGCGAAGCTTCTCGAGTCGCGCCTCATGTTCGGTACGCGCCCTTTCGTGTGCGCCCTCCTGGACGTAGTAGTCACGCCCATGAGGATTCGGCAGCTCCTGCATCGCCTGGCGTACAGCTCCGGCCGCCTCCGCGTACTGCTTGAAGAGATTGTCGAACCCGCTCCCGTTCAGATGTAGAATCGGGGCCTGGAGATTCGCTTGGTTTCCGTGTTGGCTCATACTCCCACTATGTGCTCGAGGTGATAGTTCGTCAACCCCAACTTTTTACGAAAACACCTCTTGCCTCTTATCACACCAACCTTATAGTAGAGACATGCAAGGCAACACCAACTTCCGAGCTTTCATCTACTGGAACCTCCACAAGCACGTCTACTCGTGCAAGAACACGCGCACCGGTCGCGTCGAGGCCCACGCCCGTCAGGTCGTGATCCGCGATGCCGAGTTCGTCGTCAGCCAGGCTGGTCGAGCTCGAGTCCTCCGCGAGCGGTCCAAGAACGTCCACGCGGGCGTCCGAGGTACCTGCGAGCTCCCCACCGAGGAGTTGTCACTACGCGGTTGGACCAAGATCACCTACAACCCCTACAAGTACGACTCGTTCGTGCGCGCCTCGGATGAGGCACCCGTGGTCGGGGCCGACGAGGTCCGCATGGTCATCCGCAACGGCCGCGCTCGTGTCTACGCCAAGGGCATCAAGTTCCGGGAGGCCCCCGCACTGGCTGCGTAACTCCTGGACGTTCGACGAAGAAAGGGACCCCTCGAGGGTCCCTTTCTTTTTGATTCCTCACCCCTATACACACCGCCGGGCCCAGTTTTGATAACCCCCACCCACGAAAAAAGGGCGACACCCATCTGGATGTCGCCCTCTTCCTCGAGCTCCTCGAACTACGCGGCGCTGTCCTCCTCCTCGATCAGGTACTGACGAGCGTCGTTCACCAGGTTGTCGATGCTGTGGCCCCGGCTGTTGAGCACGTTCAGCTCCTCCATCTTCTGGCGGTAGAGCTCCTCGCGGGCTTCCCGCAGCTTCACGACCTTGGCCTTGAAACCCTCCTCCAGCAGCGGCGTCGCGTCTCCATCCGCTACCTTCTTCAGAGCACCAAGCACCTCATCGAGCTCGGGGAACTCATCCGCGAAGGGGCTTTCCTTCAAGAGCTCGAGGTCCGGTAGATCACGCTGGGCCCAGAAGGCGTAGTGCCGAGGATCGAACTTGGCCTGGGGGCCAAGCATCAGCTCGAGCGCCTCACCCTTGAGGTAGAGCTCGAAGTCCTCGTCGTCACCCTCATCGTAGCGCTCTCCGTAGTTTTCGCGCGCCTTCTCGATCGCCTGCTCGAACGTCATCGACTCCTTCTGGAGCGCTGCCTTCGAAACGTACGGGATGCAGTAGCTGAACGACTCGGTGTAGTCGTACTTCTGACCTCGTCGAACGACCAGCATCGGGTCGGCCATCGCCGCCTCGAACGCCTCCTTGCCCAGGCCCACCACGTGGTTGGTCAGGTCGGAGAACCCGTCGTCCCCACAGCCGCAGCTCACGCCGTTGCGGTTCTCGAAAGACTCGACCTTCTCACAGAGCTGACCTCGGAACTCGCCGAGGTGGCCGTCGAACGAACGGATGAACTCGTTGTCCCAGTTCTTGAGGATCGCCTTCTCGACTACCTTGTAGTTGGTGGTCTTCGTGCCCCAGCCAATCTCGGCTACCGCCTCCCAGAAGGTGTCGATGTCACAGGTGCCTTTTCGTTGCTTCATATTTTTACTATAGACCCGATGTAATAGGTGTCAACCCCAGGCAGCGTCTCTTTCTGCCGCCATCTCCAGAAGATGCTCATGGTCCCGAATAAGCCCGGCCTTCTTGCAACGCTCGATGATGCGTGAGGCATGTGCCGTCTTGATCGACACCCTCCCCTTCGCATCCTCAAGAACCCGAGCCGCCTCCACCGCGAGCTCGATCGCAAAATCCGCCCACTCATGAAGGTTGTCGGTGAAGGGGTCGCTCTCCGCCGCCTCCACCAACATGTCCAGTTCTCTTGCTCCGTCCATACCGTCAATATAGTGACGATGTGATAGTAGTCAAGAGCTCGATTTCCTTCCGCATGTCGATTTCTCGATCAACGAAGATGTGCTCGATCCTGCTCCAGTCGAAGTAGTAGACCAGGGTCCCGGACGGCAACCGGGACTTCCAGAAGCTGATGGACCAGTTGTTGGCGCACGAGATCCGGTACATCGCCGGATGTCCTTGCTTCCTCATCGCCTCGAGATCCGCATGACGGGCGAACGTACCGTACGTGATTCGCACGGCACGTTCGGAGTCCGTCAAGTACTGGACGAGCTCGCCCTCGAGCTGAGGACACGAAGCCCAGAACTTGAAGGGCTTCATCCTGCGAAGAGCTCCATCTGCCCCTCGACCTGCAAGGGCTCGAGGCTACGAGGATCGGAGTGCCCCTGCTGGAGGTGCTTCGAACCCTCGTAGATGTTGCCGATGTGGGGCTTCATCAGACGTCCATCCCGAATTGACCTCATGTGGAAGCTGTCAGCTCGAAGGTCGTAGTCCCTCCACGATCCGACCAGGGCAACCTCTTTGAGGCACCGGTCCCCCTTTTTGATGGTGCCCTCGTCATGATCGGCGACTACCACCTCGCACCGAACGAACTGGCCGAACCCGTTGTGGTAGTGCAGGACCTTGTTGTCCTTGAGGAGCTTCTCGTAGGCAGCCGCCTCTTCACGAGCTCGCTGCTCCCACCGCCGACGGACCTCGACCTGAGCTCGAGCATCCTGAAGCCGGAACCCACGGATCGTGGCCCCCAAAGCCGAGTAGCCGTCCAAGATGTCCAGATGCGCAACCGTGAACGGCCGCTGCTTCACGATCATGTACTGCGCGTAGCCATCCGCGATCTGGAACCTCACGATCTCGCCGACCAGGTCCCCCTTGGCTAGCTTGCGGTACCCGCTCTTGAGATCCTCGAGCCACTTCTCCACCTTGGCTTCGTACTCCGCGTACGGCTTGTTCCAGTCGTGGTCGAAGTCGGGTTTGATGCTTCCTGTATATCTTGCCATGTACCTCATTATGGAGACGATGTGATAGAAGTCAAGAGGTACGCAAAAAGAAAGCGCCCCGCGTGGGGGCGCCTACTCCTGGACGTTCAGCCTGTTTCCTCTTGAGCTCGGTGACGTTGAGGGTCGAACTCGGTGCCGCAGTCGATGCAGATGTCGGCTTCCCAGTACTTGCACCCGCAGTCGCACCGGACACATCCCTCTTCAGCCAACTTGTTGCCCAAGGGCGGGTACTGCTTCTTCCGGGCTCGAACTCGAGCAGCTTCCTGGAAGAGCTCCCGGACTTCCTTCTGGGTGCCTTCTCGAGGTCCCGGATCGAACGCCGACAGCGCCTCCCAAATGAGGTTGAGCTCCTGGTCGCTGAGCTGCACGAATCGATCCTTCATCCGTTCCTCCTGAACATGTTCTTGAACTTGAGCCAGGCGGCAGCCAAGAGACCTGCGCCTCCGGCTGCCGTCAACACGAGGACCTCAAGGATCCCACCACACGCACATGCGATCATCATGATTTCTCCTGCTTCAGCAACTCTTGGACGCGACGAAGTTCTTCCTGGGTGTGGGGCGTACCCCCAGCGTTGATGTTCAAATACAGCTCGAGTATCTCCTCTCGAGAACTCAACGAACAAACCCGGAAGTTGAACCGCGCTACCGTACCGCGAAGCTTGTCCTCGAACTCTGAGTACTTGGTCCCAAAAACCTCAACCTCATCCCGAAGGAAAGCCCGGACCGCCTCAAGTCGCTGCTTCGCCTGCGACTCGGTCAGCGTCATGACTCTGACCGTCCTTCCAGGTCGACTGCGACCAGGATCACGGTGAACCCTACTGTGCAGCAGGCCGAACACGTCTGGTGTATCATCGTCAGTCATAGGTCGATACCTCCACGTCCTCTAATCCGCGTCCGATGCGACCAGCAGGTCGGCAAGCCACGCCGCGCTCAGGAGCGCATTGGCGAGTGCACGGGCAGCGGCTGGCTCGAGGTACGAGTGGACCGTGCCGTGTGTCTCGACGGACACGAGGCCCACGCGGTGCGGCATGGTAGCCGCACGGGTGCGGATGCGTGCGCCGTCGATGTCCTCCACGTAGCCTTCAAGATCTTCGTTATCTTCGTCTCGGTCGTTCATTTGAGGTGCCTTGTTTCCGCTGCAACCGCAACGACGGTCCCGGTGATCACGAAGATCCACAGAAGCAGCCAGGCGTTGTCGTTGACGAACGCGATCATTGTTGCTGCCACCCCACCAAAACCTGATAGTGGGCTTGGGGGAACTGCGGGATGTCCGCAAACCTCATCAGCCAGCCCTCCGCTGAGCTCCAGGGCCATGCTCCTCCATCCACTCGTCCACCGTGGCTTCCGTGAAGAACTCCTTCGAACGCACCGTCACCGAGAGCTCCGAACCAACCGGCTCGAACATCAGGATGCCTTCACGCACGAACTCGGCCACTTCCTTGCTCTTGAACATGCGGCGGTCCTCCCACTCGCGGCCCTCGAGTCCCTCGCTCGGGTCCCAGTAGTGAAGGGTGTAGACGGTCTTGCTTGCTGCCATGATCTCAACGTAAGGCGGTATGACTTGAAGTCAATAGCTTTTCGTGAAAAAGATCAGACAGCCCGAGCGGTTCGTGTAGCCAGAGCCACTCGAACCTCTTCCAGAGCCAGGTACGCGGAGTCGCGACTCTCTTGCTCGGACACCGTCTGAAGCCCCGCCTCCATCTTCGAAAGCAGGTTCCAGATGAGAGACTCGCACTTGACCCCCTTCCCCATCCGTGGGGTGATGATGCCCTCCCAGAGATACCGCTGAGCTCGCACCAGGTACCAACGCGGGTTGGCCTCGAGATCCACGGCCTTCAGAAGGTCCTCCTCGAGAAGGCTCAGCCCGATGATCGTGATTTTTCCGTCCATGCCTCTTAGTATAAGAACGAGGTGATAGGCGTCAACCCATCACCTCTCAAAAATCAGGCCGCCCTCTTCGTGAAAAGAGCTCCTGGACGTTCAGCGGGTCGGTGACGCGATGTACCAGCCAGGGACCCACTCGTTCTGGCCCGTCACCGGGTCCTTGACCTCCCAGTCCGACTGGCATGGTGCCGGAGAGGTGTTGGGCCTCGAACCGCCGGTGGTGACGAGGACCCGAGACCCCTGGTCATGAGGGAAGAAGACGCGGAGCTTCGCGCCCTGCGTTGCCAGATCGTCAAGCGTTTGCCTACGCATGGGTCGTGTTCTTGCAAGTTGAAACACTCTTCTGGGGGCGCTGCTTCTGGATGTTGCGCGCCCAGAGCATGATGACGAGCACCTCTCCAGGACGCAACGGGTTCTGGCCGACGGCATTCTCGACCCCGTGCACCTTGCCGGAGTAGCCAGCGAGCTCGAGCGGAGTCCCCATCAAGGAGTCCACATCCACCTGCTTCGCCATCCGCACCCGGAAGTACGCGCAATTCTTCCCGTTGGTACGCGCCGGCAGGAACTGCGCGCTCTCGAACAATTCCCCTCGGCGGAACAGCGGCACCACGTTCTCACGCTTCTTGATCTTCACCTCCACGCGGGGCCCGTCGGACTCCTTGACGCTAAGCCTCTTCTCGAGACGCTTGAGGTCCTCCTCCTCGATGCTCTGGACCTCACCCTTCTCGAGGCGCTTGATCTTGGAACGCACCCAGCCGAACTCATCCGCGAGCTCGTACTGGGAAAGTCCCAGTTGAGCTCGAGCTACGCGGATCTGCTCCGCCTTCGTTTTCGTCAGTTTCACTCGCATTTCGTTTCTCCTTCTAGCTGTCGAACCACATCACGAACCGCACGTCATCCACCCCCTCATCCCCTACCATCTCCTTGACGCTCGGCACCAAAGTACCGAAGAAGTACCTGGCTGCCTCGAAGTAGGTCTCCCCCCACTCGAGCTGGCAGTAATACTGCTTCCCAGGATCCTTCTCGAGCTGCCCCTTCACGATCTTCGTCATCGTGGCAACATCCACGTGCTCGATGTTGGGACCACCCACTCCCCCGCAGTAAGTACACGGACCGTTGTCCCCGCTCTCGAGCCACCTCTCGAATTCGACCTCGCCCACCCAACCCCTCTGTTGTGTCTCCAACTCCTTGACGGGGTACTCGAGAACTTCACGAAGGCTCAGCCACTGATGGCTGTGGCAGTACTCGGGGTTGTCATGCTCGAGGATGTACTCGTTGGGGACGAAGTCGTCCGGAAGACCTCGAGGCATCGCGATCGGCTTGAACCCGTTGCCCGTGTCGATCCCCGCGAACCCGTACCCGTTGCGCACGTTGGCCAAGATCGCGAAACAGTCGTAGCTCCGCCCGGAGTACCAGCTCCGGCGGTACCAGTCCTTGTCCTTGTGGTCCTCCTCCCACTTCTTGTCCCAGTCGGACAAGATCGACTCCGGCGGGTCGAGGAAAACCCACTCCCGAGTCTCGGGATCCTTACGCTGCACGTAGAAGTGGATGTCAGTTCCCACCGTTCATCTTCCTTTCGAGACCGTGAAGCCCCCCGAGCTCGAGCCACTCCTGGACGCGACTCTTCGAGCCAAAACATCCAGCCGGGCAGTAGTTGCAGGTGTACATCACCATCGGCATGAGCTGATCGGTGAAGTCGCACCGACGGAACGTCTCGAACAAGTCCCCCTCGAGGAACGCTCGAAGCCCATTTCCAGGAGGAACTCCGTCCAGGACATACCGCTTGAAGCCACCCCACATGTGCTCGGGGAATCCCTCCGGGCACTCCGTGTCCTTGTTGATCATGGTCATCTGGTCTCTTCTGCCTCCACGAACTTCCTCTTGACGAGGTCGAGAACCCTTTCGGTTTCTTCATCCCCCACAAACATGATGAGCATGAGCTGCATCCCCCAAGCGGTCTCCACTTTCCTGTTCTTCTGCTGATAAAACAGGGCCTCCGCGATCTCTTCCCTCTTCTCGTCGGTCAGTACCATGCCCAGTACCCGAATCCCCTCTCTCCCCAGAAACGCAACCAATCGATCGCGCTCTGCAAGAGCTCCTTCCCATCAGGTCCGTCAGGCACCTTCGGAAGCTGCGCCTCAAGACGCTTGGCATACGCCAAACACTCCTCCGCGTTGTGGTCCTCGTAGCTCTCGTTCACCAAATCGGCATCCAGGCCATCGATGAACCGCAGCACCTTTCCACGAAAATCCGTGCTCGAGGCCGCGATGCCACTCACCGTAGCCTCACCACCCTTGTCTCGAGCCAGCTCCATGACGTACTTGCCCTTGTGCTCCTCGAGGCAGGTCTCGAAGTCCTGCATCCAGAAGTCCCGGTACCCGGGGTTGCTGTCCAACTTCCCCGCCTTCGCATCTTGATGCGCCGGCTCCCAGTTCTCCTTCCGGAACCACTCGTTCGCACGCTCGTCGAACCCTACTCGAGGTGCACCGACGGCCTCGTAGCAGGAAATCGAAATCTCCTCGAGCTCCTTCTCGAGCTCGGGCGACTCCGCCTCGCCCTCCATATCCTTGAGCATCTTCGTCACGGTGGCGTACCGCTCCTCGAACCCAGGCTTGGCCTTGGACTTCTCCAACATCCAATCAAGTCCGATTGTCGTACCCTCCCACGCCTCCAAACTTGCGCCCCAGAGACGTGACCGGGTTGAGATGCGCAAGGTTTTGCTGAAACTCCAGGACTTCACTCGGGGGCATCACGATGACCCACTGTTCGTTCCCGTTGTGGTCCACGCGAAAATGAAATCCCGTTTTCCTGCTCAAGAGCTCGGCCAGCCACAGAACATCTTCATGGGTGAAGCCATTCGTAGCCAGTTTGAACCGCAACTCTCGCTTGAAGCCATCGCGTCGCGGGACATCGACTTTGAAAAAAGACCCGTCATCAGCAACCCATACCAGCAGAGCTAGATCGCTCCAGAAGTACTCGACAAAGTCCCTGGGGACAGTTTTGGTCCCTTCGGGATACCAGAGATCGCGCAGGATGGAGAGTTCCACATGACGGCGTGAACGAATTCTGCTCCAGTAGTACGTCTTGGCGGTCCGTGCGTCGTATGTCTCCCCCAAGCGTGGAGAGGTTTGTTCCCAAGGGATATCCCCCATCTCTGTCATGAGCCAGATGTTGTAGTCGTGGAATTCTGCGTTCCGCTGCACCTTGTGGCGTGAATTCACACGACCCGAAACTGTGCTCAGACCACCGTCCCCCAGCAGAGAGCCGTTTAGGACCTCGTAGGTCTGTCGCAACAAGCCCATCAGTTTCCACCCCTCTGAGCTCGAGCAGCCCGCAACTTCATGGCAGCGATCAGCTTCTCCATGTCCTCATCGCTGTCCACCTCGAGTACTTGCGTACTGGGCTGAGCCAACTCCTTGACGGTCATCTCCTTGACCGGCTTGAACTTCTTCGCCATCAGAGCAGACCCTCCTTCCGGACATCATCCGCTCGACGAGCTCGCTTCTCCCGATCTCGAACGACGGCCTCGAGAGCAGGCCGCAGGTCGTAAACCGCGCGGTCCTTCTCGAACCCCGTCATCGGAGCTCCACTGCAGTCCGGACACGGTCGGTACGAATTCAGCCCCAGGACGCCTCGAGGGTCATCGTTGCACGTGTTGCACTTGGTCTTCTTCATGCCGCTCCCTGCACGAGGCCCTCGAACTTTTTACACCTCACGCATCTTCTCCATCTGCTCGATGGCCCACTCCGGCCACGGAACAAGCCCTGCGGGGCGACATCCATCAGCTCCGTGATGATCCTCGAAGTCCCTTTGCTTGGGACGCAACTCCTGGACGACCTCCGCATACTCCTCCTCGAGCTCATCAGGCGTACACCTCGTACGCTCCCTTTGCCCAAATGGGAAACCATCCACGCTCGGGTGGAGGCAGTAGATGTGGAACTGGTTCGCCTCGTCCATCAGCCTCGACTCGGCCGGGAAAAGCTCCACCCCCTCCGACATCGTCCCCGCAAGCTCGTTCTTGATGCGCTGCATGTCCCTCCAGTCATGAACGCATCGTCGATCATGAGCCTTAATGGACAAGTGCATCACCGGTGGCCACCCACGTCCCGGACGTTCGAACACCACAAGAACCTGGTACCTCGAGTTCGAGTAGGCATGGTCACACCCGACCCCCCGACAGAACTCCGACCCGGGCCCGAAAAGCTCAACAAAAGGCGACCACTCCGGCCACCCCCCACCAAACACAACCTCGCGACCCGCATCTACCCGCTGAAGAAGCTTCCCCTTTCGACGCGCCTCCTTCTGAGCCGCGCGCTCGGACTTCCTCCTCTCAGAACGAGTCATAGTTTCACTATATCACACGTGTGATATTACGTCAAGTCTGCTCAGACTCCTGGACGTTCGAGTTTCGAACGAGCAGGACGAGGAGGACCAGGTTCATGACGCCAGCGAAAACCACCCCCCAGGGATGCCCCAGGACCTGGACGCTGAAGTACGTGGCCGGAATCGATGCCGCCAAGTACAGCGGCGCCGATCGCAGGACGTTGCGTGGGTTCAGGTTCTTCACAGGAGGTAGCTCCGGATGACGGGGAACGTAAGCTCCTCGTTCTTGGGTCCCTGTCCGAACAACGCGCCCCCGCCATTGCCCTCGTCATCTCTCGAGGGGAACAACATCGACCCGTCATCGAAAATGATCACCGGCACCGACTCTTCCCAGCCCAGTGCCTTCATCTCCGCGTCCTTGAGGTACCGCGTCTCAACTACGCGCTTGCCCACCAGGGACTTCTCCATCTCCGCGCCCCACTGGGCTCGAAGGTCTCGCTTCTTCGTCTTCGGCATATCCTCACTATACGGCTGATGTGATAGCCGTCAAGACCTCGAGCTACGCTTTTTCACGAAGTCCGCGCGGGGATTTTGGAACTCCTGGACGTGGCCCAGCTCCTGGACGCAGCCCAGCTCCTGGACGCAGTCCTTGTGGAAGATCCCCTCATCCGGGATCCACAGGGCGTCTTCCCCAACCTCGAGCTCCTCCCCGCAGTGGGAGCAGAGCAACCACCGCTGTACCCGACATGGAAGGAGCTCCCTGCCCATCGGCACGTACTTCGTTCGAGGATCCTGCTCCGCCTTCTCGTCTTCAGTCATCTCCACCCCCACACGAAGTACGCGCTCGTTTTACACCTCGGTTGTTCGAGCTTAGAACCCATCAATTTACGCGGCTATCTGCCCGAATTCGGTACTTCGTGAACCCCGCGCTTCTACGCGATTCTCTAACTACGCGGAATCATTCAAATACGCGGTCCGGATTCGCCGGGATTATTCTACGCGATTATATAGACGAGCGAAAACGCGCGTCCGGAGAAAGCCGGAGAACGGCCTCTTGGATCACTCCTCGGTGATCTCACAGCTCCAGGACGTGCCAAGTACTCGTAATCACAGCGACATCCGGGCAACTCCAGGACGTTCGAGGAGCTCGAGCAGGACGATCTACGCGCTGAATTGAGCTCGAGCTGTCCAAACTCGAGCTCGAACCGTCATCAAGAGGTGCCGAAAGCTCGAGAACTACGCGTTCGAGATGACCACTAGCTCGAGAACTACGCGCTCGAGATGACCACTAGCTCGAGAACTACGCGCTCGAGCTCGAATGACCAGGCAACTACGCGGAATCTACCGCTGCGCTGCCCAAATCCGACCTCCTCATCTCGTAGACCCACGCGAAACTAGCAACTACGCGGTCCTAAACCCCCTCGAACCCTCTCGAAAACCAACACCTACGCGGTCTCAAGGAGAAAAAGTGCACCTCCAGGACGTTCAAAACCATCTTCCGGTCCGATTCCAGGACTCCAACCTCCCCTGGACGCCACTCCAGGACGATCAAGCCATCACTCCTCGAGCTGGAGATGGCTGGAACCCCCCCATCCCGGGATGTCCGGTCGAGATCGACTACGACTCCACCCTCTGTGGCACCCTCTACTACGCGGTCCGCGTCATCAACACCTCCTCGGACCTCGAATTCAACTACGCGGAGTTCGAGGAGCTCCAGGACGCGGTCACCTACGCGGAAAAGACCCTGGAAACCTCCTCGAAACCAGTTTTCAGCACCACTCCAGGACGTAAAGGCTCCTTGACGCCCCCCAAAAGAGCTCGAAACCACCCACTCCAGGACGCAAAACCTACCTGATCTGGGTTCCTGCTCGAGATGAGGAGCTCGAGCTCACCATCTCGAGCTCCCAGATGGCCCGAAAGAGCCGAAACACGCACCCCAACTACGTGTTTCGCTCCAAACCGTCCAACTACGCGGAAACCGAGCTCGAGAAGGTACGCGAAACTACCCTCAAGCTCGGTTTCTACGCGGAAAACCTACGCGAAAGGTCGGTTTTGAATCCTCGGTTAGCTGGTAGCTACCAGCTAACCGAGGATTTGGGGAGTTTATTCCCACCTACGCGGAAGTTTTCGACCTACGCGCTCATCGGAGCCCGGGATTCTGAAGCACCTCGAGCCATTCCGGCTCCTGGACGTGCTCCTTCACCTCATCTCGAGCTCCAACCGCCCCGGTCATCAGCCACTCCATGACGCGCTGCGGGGCATGGCAGGTCCTGAACATGCTCTTCTTGATGCTCACAAGGAGTCCCTGCTCCTCGAGCGGGAGCTCCTCGAGGTTGTCGTCGAACTGCACCCACTCGAGCTGCTCCAAGATGTCGTTGTTCGCGTCCAGCTTCGTAGCTACGCGCTGCCCCACGTACCCAGAGGTCCGCACATCGCATGTCCACTCCCCCACCGTCATCTCGTGCCTCAGAAAGCTCATCTCAAGCCTTCTACACCTACGCGGAACTACTCCTTTTCACCAACTACGCGCTATTTCG
>CAYNXW010000002.1:0-35987 GCA_964401265.1 uncultured Pirellulales bacterium
CAAGGCACTTCTGGTTTCCATTTTGCCTTCCCGGTAATCTGACACGAGCAGGGGGGCTACCATAGCTATTGGAAAGACGGATGACAAGCCGGCACTTAGTGTGCCAATCAGGAAAATCGCGACGCAGAATCTTCCGGCGATCGGCTTTAAGGTATACACCATATCCAGCACCGTATTGATACTCTTGCCCTCTTTGAATAGAGCACCGGTGGCGCAGATCATAATTGAACTGCTAATGATGAACATAAGAAAGGCGGAGAGGAAAGCGTCTCTGCTCTGTTCTTTTTTGTGGCCAACTTGCCAGCCCTTACTTTTGAGCAGCAGGGGTCTGACGACAAAAGTCGGTGCGGCCATCGTGGTGCCTACAAAGGCTGCGATCATCAACTTGGCACCCGGCACTTGAGGGATTCGCGGCCAGAGCCCCGCTGCGATTTCCCGGGGTGGGGGCAACACGATAAACATGGAGATTATGAAGCAGAGCCCCATGATTGTAACAAATACAATCAGCACTTTTTCAAAGAAGGAGTACTTGCCTATTAGAATAAACAGATACATGACGCATATTATAGCGATGGCAATTCCAAGCACCGCCCAGTAGTTCTCGGGGTGGATATGTGGCATGAACAGCCGTAAGGTTTCATAGATTGCATGAGAACTTAATCCGACGATTCCAGACAAGCAACACCATTGCCCTAGAATAATCCCCATTGTTACTATGATCGCAACAAGCTTTCCACACATGACGTGTGACTTGAGACTATGGATAGTCGTCTGGCCCGTCACAATGGCGTATCGGCCCGCGGCCTCCATCATGACCCAGGAAAAGAGGCAACTGAGTGCCAATACCCATAACAATCGCATGCCATATTGGGAGCCTGACTTGGCCATAGTGGTGACACTGCCGGTCCCGATGGTATAGCCGATGCAGAAGATGCCAGGCCCCACAGCCAACAGTATTAGCCAAAACCTTCGTAAAACCGATATGCCGTAATTGAACACGTGCCACCTCTAGTGCACTTTTGCACTCTTGATAAAGGATTAAGCGGCTGGGGCTAATGTTTCGAGCAGGAACTCGCATTGTTTGTCATAGACGGTAGAAGCTCCGAAGCTACATTCTATTCTTTCCCGGCAAAGGTCGCGGTGCAGGCAGGCGAGGGGGTCGGCAAGGCCTGGCCGGGATTTGAGGGGATTCCACGGTTGCACGATGAAATAACGGTTGTGGTTGGCCCGGGGCGGCTGCCACAGCCATACCGTTGATTAGAGCCCCGGGGGCATGCCGGCCACCCGTTCGGGGCGTGTGTCCTTGGAAGTCTGCGGCTGCCGGCCGCCGAGCAGTTTTCTGGTATTTTTGTGTTCGCAAGATATCGAAATCACCGGCCTGTAAAGGGCGAAAGTTCACTTTTCGTAAAGAGAAGGTGTCTGCTGCTGAGAATCATGTCACTTCGTTGCTGAGTCGTCAGCCGCTCGGCGCTCCAGCATTGCACGAATACCTGCCAAGGGGAGCGATGGGCTGGCCAGGTAATTTTGAATATGATGATATTGTGGTCCGAAGATCCACTCGTAGGCTCCGCCTTTGGCGAAATCGGCTACCATGTCAAGTACAGTCTGGTCTGCGAGTTCAGGGTCTACGAGATCAAGGGTGTAGACAAACCAGCCTGTTGGTACAGGCCAGTAGGCTCCGTCTTGATACATGTCACGGGGATAGGGTTTGCCTTTTCCGCCGGTCGCTCTTTCCCAATAGACACCGCCGGGCAGGTGTCGAATGTGGCCGTTGAGCACGATCTCGGAGTAGTGTTTCTTAAAGTAGGTGGCGACAGCCTTGGATTGTGCCGCGTCGGCAACGCCGAGGTAGACGGCAAAGGCGGATCCCCAGATATCATGTTCGCGGCAGACGACGGTGGCGGCGCGGAATAAGCCGACCTGGGCGTCCCAGAACACCTTGCGGATGCTCGCGGCGACGCGCTGGGCTTCTGCTTTCCAGTGCGAGGCATCGTCCACGCGGCCCAGTTCTTCGAGTAGATCGGCCAGCTGACGCGACGCCTGCACATACAGGAGTGAGCAGAATAGAAGGTCGCCCTGTTTGCGGATGGTGTCGGTGAAGCCATAGGGGCATCGGTTCCACGCGTCGCCCGGCTCGATGTGAACGAGGCGTGTCTCGCAATTGCGCGGCGCGGCGTTCATGGTCTTTATGAGCGGCTCGATGATCTCGCCGAGCAACTGCTTGTCCTTCGTCTTGCGGTAGGTGTGCCAGGCGACGGAGACGGTGAACTGCGAGCCATCGGCTACGGGGTGTTTGCCCATCTCACCGTGGCCGGGTTGGTAGATGGGCGTGCCGTCAAAGTCTACCTTGTCTACGCCGGCGCCGTCGTCGCGTATACCGCGGATAAACACGCGGCAGGCGGCGGTCAACTCCTCGTTGGAATAGGTGTCAATGGCGCCTTCGAGAGTATATTCATAGTCCCGGAGCCAGAACCCCTCATAACCAAGGCCCACCTGTGGCGGAAAGGCAGCGGTGCCATCGTTCATGGTCCGTTTCGAGGCACGAATGATGCGGTGCGATTCTTTTTCGAGCCATCTGACGGCGTCGGCCATTGCTCTTGTCGCGCCGGGCGGCGTCGGTTTGGGGGCGGCTGGAGGTGTGCTCTTTGGCGTGAGGCAGGTGGGGGGGGACGGCGGCGAAGCGGTGTCCCGCACCAACCGGAAACCTATGCTTCCGTAGCGACCGGATGCGACGAATAGTTCGCGGTAGGTCACTTGGCAGTGACGCGCATACTTGCTGTACCAGTGGCCGCCACGGACAAAGCGAGTGTCGCCCGGATAAACGGAGCTGGTCCATTCATAGAGATTACCGCTCATGTCATAGCAGCCGTAATAGCTCTTATGAGCATTGTAACTGCCCACCTCTGTTGGGCTGCCGACACAGTTGTTATAATTGCAGTTCGAGCAGTCAATCGTATCGCTCTGGAAGGCGTAGGCATAGAACTTGTGTTGGACGGGGTCCCATCCGGCGGCTTTTTCCCACTCCTGCTCGGTGGGTAGACGGTAATTCAGGTTGGTCTGGCTGGCCTTCCAGTCGGCGTAGGCTCGCGCGTCATAATAGCTGACATGGCGTATAGGGAAGTTCTCCCGGTTGGAATTGACAGTATAGCTATAACTGCCTGCTCTTCCGTGGCGTGATATTTCCTGCCTGCTATCCCAATGCGTACTGTCTGTGTCAGCGGCATTTAGAAACTCGCAATATCGCTGGACGGTCACCCCGTATTTGCCAATCAAGAAGCCTTTGACCGCGACCCATTTGCCTTTTGGGGCCTTTTGGTAAGGAAATGGTCCTGCTTTGACCATGGCCATGGGGGCGACGTTCTGGTCGGCCGGGGCATGGGTCAGCTTGTGGTAGATGTTGGCCAGTTTGGCGTCGTTGGTTGGGGGCGCTGCGTCGACATTGGCTGTCACCGGGGCTGAATTGGCCTGGAGAAAAGCCTGGGCAAGTGTAAAGATCAAGGCAAGCGTGGAGGGCCCATTGGTATTTCGATGCAAAGAAGACATGGTAAAGTCCTTTTATTGCTGATGATTTTGTGGGAAATCAGCCAGGGCTTTTGCAGGCGTTAGTATCTACAATGGGCAGCGCGGAGGGGCACGGCTGAAATTCCACGCGTGTGTTATGGCTGGGAGTAGGAGGCGTCGCGTGTTTAGAGGCCATTCTTTTTGAGGTACTTGACGCTCTTTTTGAGGATGTCCTCCGAGCCGATGATTTCGAGGGTGGAGCCGGCGGCGGGGGCGTCTTTGAGGACGTCGCAGACGCCTTTGATGTCGATGACGCCGTCGCCGAGGGCGATGGTGGAGAAGCCGCAGCCGAAGACGGAGCCTCGTTTGGTTTCCCATTCGCTGTCGAGGTCTTTCCAGTGTACGTGGTGGATTTTGTCTTTGAAGACTTTTGCCATTTCGACGGGGTCGGCTCCTCCGAGCCAGGAGTTGCCGGTATCGAGGTTGAGGCCGAGGGCGTCGGGGTTGCCGAGTCTGTCGAAGACATGCTGGAGGCCTTTGATGGAGTCGGTGATGGGGCCGTGGGGTTCGAGTAGGATTCGGACGCCGTAGTCGGCGGCCATTTTGACGGGCGTGTAGAGTTTTTCGGCGATGATGAAGATGCTTTCCTGGTAGGAGAGGCTGTGGGCCCATTGTGAGCAGGGTTCGGTTTCGGTGGTGACGACGTCTTTGATTCCGATGGCGGCAGCGAATTTGACGGCCTTCATGATTTCGTCGGTGGCAAAGACAGCGGGGTTGGAGGGTTCGAGGAGTCCGGCGTGGGCGCAGACGGAGGAGGGGGCGATGCCGTACTTTTCGAAGAGTCGTTTTACTTCGAAGGGGTTGTCGTCGAGGCTGACGGTGGGGGAGAATCCGGCGGTGCCGAGCATACTGCCGCCGGCGTTGGTGTCGGTGATGTCGGCGTTTTTGAATCCCATGTTTTTGGCGTGCTTTAGCTGTTGTTCAACGGAGGCGAAGGGTTCGATGAGCAGGAATACTCCAACGTACATAACGGTCTCCTGAAGAGTAATGGGTTTCCGTAGGCTTTTTCGGGCGCGAGAAGACATGTGGTATGATAGTGTGTGAGGGCCTTTTTGGCAAGTGTGGAGGCTGGAGCGGGGTGTGGAGGGGGCCGGTGGTGAGTGGTGAGGGGGGTTGAGAGGAGGATGGCGTCGGGTATAATGGGGCTAGTTGGGGGTTGAGGCATTTGTTTTGAGGAGTGGTTGGTATGGAATGTAAGAAGGCAGAGAATTTGAAGACGGTTTGCACGTGTTCGTATCCGGGGTGTTCGCGGAAGGGGATGTGTTGTGAGTGTCTGAGTTACCATTTGAAGAGTCGTCAGTTGCCGGGTTGTTGTTTTCCGTCGGATGTGGAGCGTAGCTATGACCGGAGTTTTGAGGCGTTTGCGCGGGCGTGGGGGTTGTGATCGAGGCTGAAGAGCTGTAGTTCGTAGCGGTGAGGGGGTGGGGTTGGTCGGGGGTGTGGCTGGTTCTGGGGCGGGTATTTTTTCGTAAGTTCTTTTTTGGCAGGAGTTTAAGTTTTTCTTTGCAGTGACGTGTCGCCTTGTTATACTGTTAGCAGTAGTGCCGAAGTGTCGGAATGGCCGATAGGGGTACTAAGGAGTATAGTACAGTCAACAAGGAACACGATTTGTGCTGGGCGGTGCCGTCGTTCGGGCCGGCTGGGCAAAGGGAACAGAAATGATTACAGCAGAACAGAAGCAGCAGGTGATTGAGGAATATGCGGTTCATGAGGGCGACACGGGTTCGCCTGAGGTTCAGGTGGCGATTCTGACGAAGCGGATCGTGGATTTGACCGAGCACATGAAGTCGCACAAGAAGGATTTCAGCTCGCGTCGTGGTTTGTTGAAGATGGTGGGCAAGCGATCGGGTCTGTTGAAATATTTGTCGCAGACGGATCACAGTCGTTATGTGACGCTGATTGGTCGTTTGGGTCTGCGTAAGTAGAGTGTCGGTAGGCAGGTGCGGTAAATTGTCGGGCAGGTTGTAGAGGTGATTTTTGCATCAAGTTGAAGCGGGGTTGTCAGGGGCCGGTCGATGTGGCCGTGCTCGGCGGCATCGTGGAATAGCGGTGGGGTGTGGTGGGGCACACCAGGGGGGCGGAGTGGTGTTGCGCATCGTCAGGGCGGGTTATCTTTGTGAGTATTCCGGAGAGACAAGGCCTTTTGGGGCTGCAGTGGCGGGGTTTGGGGGGCGAGCGGGTTCCGGAGGTGTTTGTGTGGGGTAAGGTGATTCTGTTACGTTAACGAAGAGAAGTTAGTTATAGAGAGTAAGTTCAGGTAAGCAAGGTAAGAAAAGGTAAGGTAAAAGAAGATGTCGATGGTAAAGAAGGTAGAGCGTCAGATAGCGGGCAGGATGTTGTCGATTGAGACGGGTAAGCTGGCGAAGCTGGCGGCAGGGGCGGCGATGGTTCGCTATGGCGAGACGGTGGTGTTTGCGACGGCGGTGTCGTCGGATCCTCGTGAGGGGATAGACTTTTTCCCGCTGACGGTGGATTACCGTGAGAAGCTGGCGGCGGCGGGCAAGTTCCCGGGTGGTTTCATCAAGCGGGAAGGGCGTCCGACGTTGAAAGAGATTTTGACGATGCGGATGATAGACAGGCCTTTGCGTCCGTTGTTTCCGGATGGATTCATGAACGAGGTACAGATCCAGACGATGGTGTGGTCGGCGGATCAGCAGAATGATTCGGATATTTTGGCGTTGATTGGGGCGTCGGCGGCATTGACGATATCGGACATACCGTTTGATGGTCCGGTGGGCGCGGTGCGGGTGGGTCGCGTTGACGGGGAGTTGATGATCAATCCGACGATGGATGATCGGGCCAAGAGCGATATGGATATGGTGCTGGTGGGGTTGAAGGACGGGGTGAACATGATCGAGGTGGGGGCGAAGGAGCTTCCGGAGGACGAGGTGGCCGACGCGATCGAGTTTGGTCACAAGACGATCGCGGAGGTGTGCGAGCTGATCGAGGAGTTGCGTGCGGACTGTGGCAAGGAGAAGTACAGTTTTGAGCCGTTTGTGCCGACGGAGCTGGTGGATTTGCTTGAGGAGCGTATTGGGACGGCGTTTCGTGAGGCGCGTTCGACGGGCAGCAAGCAGGAGCGAGCAGCTGCGGCGGATGCGGTGTTGGCGGGTTTTGTGACGGAGACGTGGCCTGAGGGTGAGGAGTGTCCTTATACGAAGGCGCAGTTGAACAAGGCGATAGACGCTTTTACGGAGCATGTGGTTCGAGCGGAGTTGATGGCGGGTCGTCGCGCGGATGGTCGCGGTTTTGATGATGTGCGTGATTTGACCGGCGAGGTGGCGGTGTTGCCGCGGACGCATGGTTCGGCTATCTTCTCACGTGGGGAGACGCAGTCGATGGTGACGTGCACGCTGGGGACGTCGGACGACGAGCAGATTGTCGACGGGTTGGTGGAGGAGTATCGCCAGAAGTTCATGCTTCACTATAATTTTCCGCCTTTCTGCGTGGGCGAGGCGCGTCGGATCGGGCCGCCGAGTCGTCGCGAGATCGGCCACGGGGCGTTGGCGGAGCGTAGTCTGAAGGAAGTGATTCCGACGACGGAAGAGTTTCCGTATACGGTGAAGCTGGTGAGTGACATTCTGGAGTCGAACGGTTCGAGTTCGATGGCGACGGTGTGTGGCGGGACGCTGGCGTTGATGGACGCGGGTGTGCCGATTCATCATCCGGTGGCGGGGATATCGGTCGGTCAGGTGAGTGAAGGGGATGAGTATCATCTGTTGACGGATATTTTGGGTGAGGAAGACCATTATGGGGACATGGATTTCAAGGTGGCGGGGACGCAGGCAGGCATCACCGGTATTCAGGTGGATTTGAAGGCGCGATCGCTGGGATTTGACCGGATTCGGGAGATATTCGGCCGGGCGCGTGATGCGAGGATGAAGATTCTGCAGATGCTCCTGAGTGTGATCGATCGTCCGCGGCCGAATTTGTCGACGCACGCACCGAAGCTGGTGGTGGTGCAGATTCCTCAGGAGTTGATCGGCAAGCTGATCGGTCCGGGTGGTTCGCAGGTGCGTAAGATCCAGGAGTCGACGGGTGCGAATATTGAGATTGAAGAAGACGGCACCGTGTTTATCTCTTGCGTGGGCGGCGAGGGTCACTTGAAGGCGAAAGCAATTGTTGAGGCGATGACCAAGCCGATCGACGTGGGTAGTCTGTATACGGGGCGGGTGGTGACGGTGAAGGACTTTGGTGCGTTTTTGGAGATCGCACCGGGTAAGGAGGGGCTCTGTCACATCAGTGAGCTGTCGGACGAGTATGTCGGCTCGGTGACGGACGTGTGCAACGTGGGCGATGACCTGGAAGTGAAGGTGATCGCGATTGACGAGCAGGGGCGTGTGAAGTTGTCGCGTAAGGCTGCGTTGAAGGAGCAGAAGAAGGGGGAGGCTGCAGAGACGAAGGCATAGTGCGTTGTTAGGTAGCGATGGTGTTGCGGCTTCGTCTGGGGTGTGGCAGCGAAGCGGGCGCTAAAGAATGAGGCTGGCAGCTTTGTCGGCTGATGATAGAGATGGGCCTTTGTCCGGGCGAGAGGAAAGCGTGGGCAAAGGCCCGTTTTTTATAGTGATGAGTTATGAATTATGAGTTATGAATGAAGAGGAAGATATGGGGATGAGGCAGTGCGTGGGGGCGTTGGGCAGATTGACAAGGTAGTGGTTTGATGTGGCAGGTAGTGCTGGGATTTTTGTTGGGGGTGGCGGTGGTGTTGGGCGGCGGTGCATTGTGGTGGCGTCGCTGGTCGCGTCGTCGTCGGGTGCGTCAGCGGGAGTTGTTGCGTCGGACGCGTCGGGCGGAGCGGCTGGCGGAGCTGGCAGGTATGACGGGGGGGTTGGCACATGAGATACGGAATCCATTGTCGGCGATCAAGATGAATTTGCAGTTGCTGCGGGAGGACATGGAGCGTAAGGCGAAGCAGGCCGCGGGGGGGGCAGCGGCGGACCCGCTGGAGGGGTTGGCTGATACGTACCAGCGTTGGCAGCGGAAGATGGGGGTGATAGCGGGTGAGGCGGATCGGTTGGCGGACAAGCTGAACGATTTCTTGCGTTTGACGGGCAGGATGGAGCTGCAATGTGCGCGGTGCGACATCGGGGAGGTGTTGGATGATTTGATAGATTTTTATGAGCCTCAGGCGATCAGCAAGGGGGTTACGATTCGGCGGAAGTTGTGTGAGGAGCCGGTGTATTGTCGTGTGGATGTGAACCTGGTGAAGCAGGCGATGTTGAATTTGTTTATCAATGCGGTGCAGGTGATGGAGGCGGGGGGCGAGTTGATGATTATGTGTCGGCAGGTCAATGGCGAGGTGGCGGTGGAGGTGATCGACACGGGGCCAGGGATCGAGGCGGAGCGGCAGGAGCAGATATTTGAGCCTTACTATTCGACGCGGTCGGGGGGAACGGGGTTGGGGCTGTCGATATGTCGTCGGATCATCGAGGAGCATCACGGGAGCATTCGGCTGCACAGCGAGGTGGGCAAGGGGTCGAAATTTACAGTTGTTCTGCCGGTGGTGAGCGAGTAAAAGAGCAGGCGAAAGCTGCAGAAGCGACCTTACCACGAAGAGCCTGGCGCGGCCTTTGGCCGCAACAAAAAGATCACCGCTTCGCGGTGGGTGTTTATCGCTTTGAGGCAGCCGGCAGGTAGAAGAAAAGGTCGCGTGGTAAGTGAAGACTCAAGAGGCGGCCTGTGAGCGTGGCGACTGGAAAAACGGAAGCTTGGGTGAGGACGCCGGCTGAACAGGGTCATCGTGACGTGGTTGCGTATATCCTGGATTCCCGCTTTTGCGGGAATGACATCGGTGTCGCCTTCGGCGACGCGTAGTATGAGCGCGGGCAACGTGTCCGGGAGAGGCTGAGCGTTTCGGGTTTGGAGTAGTTCTGAGTTTAACGGGTCAGGTGATGGTGAATAAGGCGTTGGGTGAGATAGAAGTGTTGGTGGTGGAGGATGAGCCGGCGCAGGCGGAGGCGGTGGGTGAGGCGTTGGCGGGGCTGGGTTATGCGCCTCTGGTGGCGGGGGATGGCCAGGCGGGGCTGGCGTTGTTTGAGCGTCATGATCCGTATGTGGTGGTGACGGATTTAAAGCTGGGCGGTGCAGTTGACGGGATGGGGGTGTTGGAGGGGGTGTCGAGCAGTATGCGGACGTGCGAGGTGGTGATGATTACGGCGCACGGTTCGATCGAGATCTGCAAGCAGGCGTTGCGGGAGGGGGCTTATGATTATATAGAGAAGCCTGTGGATCTGGATTTGCTGCGGACGGTGGTCAAGCGTGCGGTGGAGAAGGTGACGCTGGAGCGGGAGAACCAGCGTCTCGCGAGTCGGTTGGATGAGAAGTTCAGTTTTTCGGGGTTGGTGGGGGAGTCGCCGGCGATGCTGCGGGTGCTGGACAAGGTGCGACGGGCGGCGGCGTCGGATGTGACGGTGCTGTTGCGGGGCGAGAGCGGGGTGGGCAAGGAGTTGTTTGCGCGGGCGATTCATGAGAATTCGCCGCGGAAGAGCAGGTTGTTTGAGCCGGTGAATTGTGCGGGTTTGAGCGAGACGCTTTTGGAGAGCGAGCTGTTTGGGCATGTGAAGGGGGCGTTTACGGGGGCGACGTCGGATCGGAAGGGGTTTTTCGCGATGGCGGACGGGGGGACGTTGTTTCTGGATGAAATAGGGGACATGCCCCTGGCGATGCAGGCGAAGCTGTTGCGGATACTGGAGGACCAGGTGGTGACGCCGGTGGGGGCGACGCGTGGTTTTCAGGTGGACGTGCGGATCATCAGTGCGACGAATCAGGACTTGGCGGCGGCGGTGGAGGCGGGGCGGTTTCGGAAGGATTTGTATTTCAGGATTCGTCAGGTGGAAATTGAGTTGCCTTCACTGCAGGAGCGTCGTGAGGACATCGGGCCTTTACTGACTCATTTTTTGCGGGAGTTTACGGCGACGGAGGGTGCGGAGGTTCGTGATTTTACGCCGGCGGCGATGCGGGCGTTGAAGAGTTACGACTGGCCTGGGAATGTGCGGGAGCTGCGTAATTGCGTCAAGGCGATGGTGGTGCTGGCGGATTCGGAGAAGATCGATGTGGCGGATCTGCCTTTTGAGATTCATCAGCACAGCAGTTCGACGGACGAGTTGAGCAATCTGGCGGGGGTGAATTTGAACGAGCTGGAGAAGACGGCGATCAGTCGGACGCTGGAGATGGTTAACGGTAATCGGGAGCAGGCGGCGAAGATGCTGGGGATCGGGGAGCGGACGTTGTATCGGAAGATCAAGGAGTATGGGTTGTGAGGCGGGGATAAGGGATAAGGGGAGGTGTCGCCTGCACGCGACGGATGAATACTTGCGGGCAAGATGGACGCGAGACGCAAATTACGGATGTGGGGGCGAGTGAGGGGGTGGCAGGGGGTTTTGAATGGGAGTCGTATTTGATGGGACGTGATAGTTTGCCGATGTTTACGCTGCAGTTTTCTCATAACCATGTGCATACGGGGGGCAAGGTGGTCAACACGACGGATGCGCTGGAGCAGATGGGTGCGGGGGAGGTGTTTTTGTCGGTGACGAACGGCGTGTTGGATGGGGCTGAGGCGTTGGGGACGTTGCGGGAGCGGTTGGCCAGTACGGCCAGTGCGATACGCACGTTGCGGCGCAAGGGGGTGAAGACGCATCTGGTCTTGCCGAGTTTGAGCATGCTGGTGGCGGCGGATGGGGGGCTGAAGCGGCGGTTGAAGCGGTTGTATGCGGAGGCGGCGGGGGCTGGGGCTGTGAGTATTTGGGTGGACGATACGTATGAGATTGCAGGCGGTCGAGGGGGCCGATGGGGGCAGGCGGTGGGTCGGCGGGAGTATGTGGGGTGGTTTCGGGCGATTGGTCGGACGATTCGGGGGGTGTCGGAGCGGCTGGAGGTGGGGTTGATTGGGGCGGATGCGGGGTATTACGGGCGGATGGGGCTGAGTGGTGTGGAGCTGGCGGAGGTGCTGGCGAGGGGGGGCAGGGCGATCTTGGCGCAGTCGGAGCCTTTGACGAGTGATTACCGTCGGACGGATATTTTGCGGGTGGGGCAGGTATTGGGGACGGCGGCGGCCTTGGCGCGTGGTAGCGAGGTGTCGCTGGTGGGGCAGTTGAGTCAGGCATCGGCGTCGACGTTTGGCAAGAGCACGGAATCGGTGCAGATGCAGATGAATCTGAACGTGCTTTTTGGCATAGAGCGGATGGTGCTGGATTGTTTTGGGAGTGCGGGGACGGCGGCGGGCGATCAGAATCCGTATGTGCAGACGTGTTTGTCGACGCGGGGTTATTACCGGCGGCTGGAGGCGTTTGGTTCGGGCGAGTACGAGGGGGTGGGGATTTGTTGTGTGTTGCCGGAGCCGGGGCGGTTGAAGGGGGCGTCGGCGGATGCGGCGTTGCTGGAGTCGGGGGGGAATCCGTGGCCTGTGGTGTTGTGGCGGCTGGGGTTGCCGGTGACGTTTGCGACGACGGGGCAGGTGGAGGATTTTGCGGGGCCTTTCGTTCTGGCGGGGACGGCAGCGAGGCAGTTGAGTCGGGGGCAGTTGAAGCATGTTTTTGAGCATGGGGTGCTGCTGGATGTGGAGGCGGCCAAGTCGTTGGAGGCAATGGGGCGGGGCGAGCTGACGGGGGTGAAGGTAGGGCAGAAGGTGCGGGGGGTGCGGACGGAGATATTTACGGACCCGAGTTTTGCGTGGCCTTACTTTTCGAAGTGGAACGAGCTGGGGGGAGTGGATGGCGAGAGGTCTTTTGATGTGTGGGAGGTGGAGCCTGAGGCAGCGGGGGCGCGTTCGATAAGCATTTTGGGCAGGCACGATGGACCGCCGACGATGGGGGGAATGGCGGTTTATGATAGGGATGAGGGTCGCAGCCGGTGTGCGGTGTTACCTTACAGTATAGGGGGTGAGGAGGGGGAGTTTTTGTTGACGCACGGTCGGCAGCGGCATTTTCAGGAGGTGTTTCATTTTCTGTCGCGTCGTCGGCTGGGGTGCATGGTGGAGAGCACGGCGGATTTGGCGCCGTTTTTCTGTGTCGATAAGCGTAGGCGGCGTGGGGGTTTAGGTTTGTTGAACGTGGGGTTTGACTGGGCGTTGGACGGGCGGATTCGGCTGGGGCGTCTGCCGTTTGGGGTCAAGCGGATAAGGCGTTTGAATGAGCAGGGGCGATGGGTCGAGGGGCCAGCTTTGGAGCGACGAGGGGGTTATGAGTATATTCAGCTCGATAGCGAGTCGGCGGTGCCGCCGATGCAGATGACGATGCTGCGGCTGGAGGGGTGATAAGGGAAGGGGGGAAAGGGGAGGGTGTGCGAGGTGAAATTAAGCAAATGGCCGGTAGCGGCCGATAAAGGGAAGGTGAGGGGGGAGGTGTGTATAGAGAGGTTGAGGGTGTGCTATGAACGCATTGAGTGGGGTAACGCAGTCGCTGGTGCAGAGCGAGCTGACGAGTCTTCAGACGCGTCAGGCGATCGATGTGGCGGTGGCGAAGAAGTCTCTGGATAGCAGCAGGCAAACGGGCGATGCGATCGTGGCGTTGCTGGAGGGTGCTGTGGCGGTGGCGGAGGCGAGCGGCTCGTCGGGCGGGGGCAGGGTTACGGTGGGGGCGTTGGTGTCGGGGCTGGGCCAGCACCTGGACGTGCGTGGGTGAGAGGGGGCTGGGGGAATTATCGGACGGTAAATTTGGCGTGGTGGTTGTGTTGCGTGCTGATGGCAAGGGGGTGATGTTGTATGGCTCATGACCTTGGGGTGACAAGAGGTTGTCAGTGGGGTTGTTGTTGGGGGTTCTGTTGGTCCGGTTCTACAAAAGAAGCAGAAGATTTTTCTATCAGCATGTCTAGCAGTATCGAAAGGGGCGGTGGCGGGAGGTTGAGCTGGGTAGTGAGGGGACGGTCGATGGGGCTGGCAATACTGAAACGGGGGACAGGTGGGCACAAGTACGAGTCGTGAGGGGGTGGTTGTGATGAGGGGCCGGTCGGGGTGCAATTGGTCCTGGTGGTACTGATAAGGCTGATGGCAGGGTTTGGGGAGATTGTCGGGTTGAAAATGGCTTAAACATCTATGCGGTCTGGAACGATAACAGTGGAGTGAAAATGGCGGGAGGTGTCTGTTCTGGCATCTCCGTTGGTACTTCATGGCAAGCAAGCGAGGAACGCGTCATGTCGCTGTTACGGAAACTTCGTCGGCAGGTTCGTCGGAACAATGGTCACGTTGAGCGGAAGCGGTTTGCACTTGAGCAATTGGAGCCGCGGTTGATGTTGAACGCGGATTTGCAGGTAGCGGACCTGTTCATCGACCCGATGAACGATCATCCGTATGCGTGGGGGGACAGTGCGGGGGTGGATATGAACGTGGTGGTGGAGAATACCGGGGACAGTCTAGCTGCAGGTACGGCGACGTTGAGCTTTTACCTGAGCGACGACGCAACGCTGGACGTAGGGACTGATGCGTTGCTGACGGGTAGTTTAGAGATATCGGACCTTGCGGCGGGCGGGGCGTATCCGGCGGAGGCTGATTCGGCGGCGTTTGTGAGCGTGTCATTGCCGGGGCCTGGAGAGGCGGGTTTCAGTGCGGACGGGGACAAGTACCTGTTTGCGGTGGTGGACAGCGGGGACGCGATCGTCGAGAACGACGAGACGAACAATTCGGCGGCGGTTCAGTTGGCGGTGGGTACGCCTTGGCCTGTGGTGGGCAGCGATCTGGTGGTGGACGATGCTGCGTTGCCGGAGGAGGGGACGCTCAAGTGGGGCAACACGTACACGATCTGGGCGGACGTGTGGAACGCGGGCAACCGGGAGACGGAGACGTTTACGGTGGACGTGGTGCTCAGTGCGGACGGGGTGTACGGCAACGGTGACGATGTGTCGGTGTTGGCGGGTGGGCCTTTGGAGGTGACGGGCGGTCTGGCGGCGGGGGCGGAGAACGAGGATACGAGTGAGGTTCAGCTGGTGCTTCCGGCGTGGGACGGGGCAGCGTATGTGGATGGGGAGTACGCGTTGTTCATGGTGGCGGACAGCGGGCAGGCGGTGGCGGAGGTTTACGAGAGCAACAACGTCGCGTGCGGGTTTGTGACGATCGAGCAATCGCCCGCGACGAGCGCCGGGGTGGATTTGGCGACGATGTTCTTTGAGGTGGAGGATCTGGACGAGGGGCCGGCGGAGCTGGTGTGGGGGCAGACGTATGAGGGGGAGTTTGCGTTGATGAACGGGGGGGACACGGGGATTCTGGAGGCGGATGCGGACTTTACGGTGTCAGTGGTGTTGAGTGAGAACATGGTGTATGGGGACGGCAGTGATGTGGAGGTGGGCTCGCTGACGGTGACGGGGGCGTTGGACTCGTATGGTCTGTTGATGGAAGAGCTGGACGTGACGCTGCCGAGTTCGTTTGTGAATCCGAATTACCTGGTGCTGACGGCGGACAGGGATGGGATTTACGACGACGCGAACGAGGCGAACAACGTTTGGGTGGTTGATCTGGCGGAGGCGACGTTTGTGGGGGCGGATGCGGATATTGCGGTGCAGGGGATGCCGGGCGAGTCTATGGATTTGGGGTGGGGGCAAACGTATCAGTTGCCGGTGATGTTGGAGAACCAGGGCAATACGATTATTGGCACGTCGTTTGATGTGAATCTGGTGTTGAGTCCGGACGGGACGTATGAGGCGTCGCCCAGCGACGACCAGGTGGTGGGGACGGTGACGGTGACGTTTGGCGTTGATGAGGAGTTTGATCCCGGGCAGTGGTGGGATGAGACGGTGAGTGTGACGTTGCCTGCGGCGGGGGCAACGTACGGGTCGCATACGTATGGATCGCAGGAGGATTACTGGCTCTTTGCGGTTGTGGATACGAGCGGCATAGCGGGCGAGGATGCCAGCAATAATGTGATGGGCAGCCAGGGGAAGGTTCTGTCGGCGAGTACACTGGCGGGGCCTCAGCTTTTTGTGAGCATGGTGGATATGGATAACGGCAGCCCTGATTATATGCAGGGGCCTTTGAGTTATCTGTGGACGACGGGATCGCCTTATGTCGGCGGGTTTTCGGCGGAGGTGAGTAATGAGGGGACGGACGCGGTGGGGACGTTTGATGTGACGGTGCGTCTGTCGGAGGATCCGTATTACGATGAGAGCGACGTGGTGGTGGCGTCGCGGACGGTGAATGGTCTGCCGGGGCTGGGCGTGGATAATACGCCGATGGACCTGACGATACCGGCGGAAACGGCGGCGGGGCCTTATTATCTGGTGACGATGGTGGATAGCGGCAATTCGGGGGCTGGGGTGATTGCGGAGGAGGAAGAGGGGGACAACGTGGCGCCGATGGCATTGAGTGTGCACGTAGGTGAGTTGTTGGCGGGTACGGAACTGCTGGGTGGTCGGTTCGACATGTTTGGGGCGGAGTCGGCGACGTGGGGCAGTGTGGTGAATGTGGATGGGGAGGTTCGCAATGCGGGCGATACGGCTTCGGGCGGGTTTACGGTGTCGTATTATTTGAGCGTGGATGACGTTGTCGATGGGGGCGATGAGTTGTTGGGCAGTGGGGAAGTTGACGGGGTGGGGGCTGGTGCGCAGTGGTTTGCGGGGAATACGGAGCTGACACTGCCGGGGCCAGGGACGCTGGCGGATGGGACGTATAACCTTATTATGGCTATCGACTCGGGCGGGGCGATTGCAGAGGCGGATGAGACCAATAATACGTGGTCGATGCCTTTGGCGATTGGCGGCGGGGGTGGTGAGGAGCCGGACCTGGAAGTTCAGGCGGTGAATTGGCCTGTGGAGACGGTTTGGGATCCGGGTGCGGTGGTGACGCTGGATACGACGGTGGGCAATGTGGGGGCAGTGGGTGCGGGTCAGTTTGATGTGTCGGTGTATCTGTCGACGGACGACGTGCCGGACGGTTCGGATATGCTGTTGGCGACGCGGACGGTGACGGAGCTGGCGGCAGGGACACCGAGCAACGCGCCGATGGAGATTACGATTCCGGCGGATACGGTGCCGGGCGATTACTTCCTGTATGTGGTGGCGGACAATACCGACGCGGTGGCTGAGGGTAATGAGACGAACAATATATGGTTGTCGCCTTTGGCGATTGGTGTTGCGCCGGAGCCGGATTTAGAGGTGCAAGATGTGACCTGGCCTGTGGAGACGGTGTGGGATCCGGGTGCGGTGGTGACGCTGGATACGATGGTAAGTAATGTCGGGGCGGCGGCGGCGGGTCAGTTTGATGTGTCGGTGTACCTGTCGACGGACGACGTGCCGGACGGTTCGGACGTGCTGTTGGCGGCGCGGACGGTGACGGAGCTGGCGGCGGGGACGCCGAGCAATGCGCCGATGGAGATTACGATTCCGGCGGATACGGTGCCGGGCGATTACTTCCTGTATGTGGTGGCGGACGATGCGGGCGCGGTGGCTGAGGGTAACGAGACTAATAATATCTGGTTGTCGCCTTTGGCGATTGGCGGCGGTGGTGGTGAGCCGGACCTGCAGGTGGAGACAGTGAATTGGCCTGTGGAGACGGTGTGGGATCAGGACGTGAGCGTGACGCTGGAGACGGGGGTGCGGAACATTGGTACGGGTGCGGCGGGTGAGTTCGATGTGCGGGTGTACCTGTCGGCAGATGATGTGGCGGACGGTTCGGATGTGCTGTTGGCGACGCGTACGGTGACGGAGCTGGCGGCGGGGCTGGTAAGCGACGGCCAAATGGTGGTGACGATTCCGACGGAGACGGTGTCGGGCGAGTATTTCCTGTGCGTGGTGGCTGACGCGGGCGAGACGGTGGCGGAGAGCGATGAGCAGAACAACGCATGGACGGATGTGATAGCGATCGATCCGCAGGCGGATTTGGTGGCTGGTCAGTTGCAGCGTCAGGCGATGGGGCCTGAGGGGTCGTCGGCGGTGGGCTGGGGCGAGTCTTTGGATCTGATGGTGGAGGTGGCGAACGAGGGGATGTTGGCGACGGGTGTGGAAGCGACGGTGGCGTTTTATCTGAGCGCGGACGGTACGTTGGATGTGGGGGCGGATGTGTTGTTGGCGGAGACGCTGACGGTGGTGGATCTGGGTCCTGAGGGTTACTTCAACGCGCCGGTGAGTCTGGCGTTGCCGGTGACGGGGGCGGATGGCGACTACTATGTGTTCATGGTGGTGGATTCGGATGAGGCGGTGGTGGAGGGTGACGAGAGTAATAATGTGGGGTCACTGGCGGTGGGGATCGGGACGAGTGAGCCGGCGATTGGGGTGGATCTGCAGGCGCAGCATGTGAGTCTGCCGGGAATCCCGCTGCGGTGGGGCCAGAGCTATCCGGTGCACTTCGGTGTGAACAACGGCGGTAACCGGGGTGCGGGCTTGTTTGCGATCGATGTGGTGCTGAGCAGCGACAAGGTGTACGGCAACGGGGACGAGGTGTCGATTCTGGCGGGCGGGGTGGTGACGGTGGCTGAGGGGTTGATGGCGGGCGAGTGGTACGACGGGACCGGGACGATCACGCTGCCGGGTATTGCTCCGGATGGTGACGGGTCTTATGGGATCTTCCTGGTGGTGGACAGCGGCGAGGCGGTGGTTGAGTCGTTCGAGAGCAATAACACGAGTATGATGGTCTCGGATATTGTGAGCGAGCTGGGGGTGACGCCGGGTGAAGTGGATTTGCAGGCGTTGGATTTGTTTGTGGATGCGTGGGAGGGGCTGGTGTGGGGTCAGACGTACGCGGGGCAGGCGTTGATTCAGAATATCGGGGAGACGGACATTGCCGAGGTGGATGCGGACTTTGCGGTGTCGGTGGTGCTGTCGGAGAATGAGGCGTATGAGGCGGGCAGTGATCTGGAGGTGGGGTCGCTGACGGTGAGCGGGGCGTTGGGCAGTGGCGGGGTGTTGCTGGCGGATGTGAGCATGACGTTGCCGGCGTCGTTTACGAATGGGAATTTCCTGCTGCTGGTGGCGGATCGGGACGGGGTGTATGACGATCCGGAGGTCGAGGGGAACAACGTGGCGGTGCTGGACGTGGGGCCTTGGGGCGGGATTCAGGAGCCGATGGTGGATGTGACGCCCTTGGAGGCGGACATGCCGGAAGATGTGCCCATGCAGTGGGGCGGCAGTTACATTGCGTGTGCGGACGCGTTGAACGTGGGCAACACGGTTGTGAGTGCGGACTTTGATCTGGCGTTGTATCTGAGTCCGGACGAGGTTCTGGACGGGGACGACTGGTTGTTGACGAGCGATCCGGGTGTGATTACGGTGACGGAGGATCTGGAGCCGGGCGACGAGGCGTGGAACGATGTTCTGATCACGCTGCCGACGACGAGTGACGCGACGACGGGTGGGCATACGTTTGGGGCGGAAGGTCAGGACCTGTACTGGCTGTTCGTGGTGGCGGACGAGGGCGGGGCCATTGCGGGCGAGGAAGTGATGAACAACGCGGTGGGCGAGCCGGTGTGGATTGTCGCAGGGACGGAGCTGGCGAGTCCGGATTTGCGGCTGATTGATTTTGAGCTGGAGATGGAGGGTGGCGATTACGGTCCGGAGGAGGATGGCCAGGACCTGGCGTTCTTGTGGACAAAGGGTGTGGCGTATACGGGGGCGCTGGATGCGATTGTGTATAACGAGGGGACGGCGGCGGCGGAGTCGTTCGAGGTGACGGTGCGGTTGTCGTCTGATCCGTTTTATGACGAGACGGACGTGGTGGTGGGCAGTCGTACGGTGAACGGGCTGGGAAGTCTGGCGTTTGACGATGCGGAGATGGATCTGACGATCCCGGCGGACACGGCGGATGGGCCTTACTTTTTGGTGACGAAGGTGGACAGCGGGGCGGCGGTGACGGAGGCGGACGAGAGCAACAATGAATGTTGGGCGGTGCCGGTGCAGGTGGGCGAGCTGCTGAGCGGCGTGGACTTGCTGGGCAATGAGCTGGGCATTGAGGGGGGCAACGAGGTGACGTGGGGCGATACGAACGCGGTGCTTTTTGCGGACGTGCGAAACGCGGGGGATGAGGCGATTGGGCCGTTTACGGTGCAGTTCTATCTGAGCGAAGACGGCGTGGCGGAGGCGGGCGAGGAGCTGGCAGGTACGGAAGTGCAGGTGGATCGTCTCGGAGCGGGCGAGGTGCTGGCGACGGACGTGATGAACTTCGTGCCGGCGGGTGGTACGCTGGCGAATGGGACGTACAACCTTATTATGGTGATCGACGCGGACGGGGCGATCGCGGAGCTGGACGAGGCGAACAATACGTTTTCGATGCCGTTGACGATTGGTGGTTCGGAGCCGGATTTGCAGGTGGAGACGGTGAATTGGCCTGTGGAGACGGTGTGGGATCAGGATGTCAGCGTGACGCTGGAGACGGGGGTGCGGAACTTCGGTGCAGGTGCGGCGGGTGAGTTCGATGTGCGGGTGTACCTGTCGGAAGATGATGTGGCGGACGGTTCGGATGTGCTTCTGGCGACGCGGACGGTGACGGAGCTGGCGGCGGGTCTGGTCAGCGACGGCCAAATGGTAGTGACGATTCCGACGGAGACGGCGTCGGGCGAGTACTTCCTGTGCGTGGTGGCGGACGCGGGCGAGACGGTGGCGGAGACCGACGAGCAGAACAATGTGTGGGCGGACAAGATCGCCATCGACCCCCAGCCTGATCTGGCGGTGATGGAGATGCACGTGCCGATGGACCATGTGATTGCAGGCGATATGATTCACGTGGAGGGGCGTGTGGCGAACATGTCGCCGGTGGGGGTGGAAGCGTACGAGTTTGCGGCGGTGCTTTCGACGGACGATGTATTTGACGCGAGCGACGTGGTGCTGGGTCGGCTGACGGACATGATCATGCCGGGCGAGGAGAAGATGCATTTCCTGGACGTGAACGTGCCGGGCGATGTGGCGGAAGGTGCGTATTATATTGGTTTTGTGGTGGATCCGGATAATCTGGTGGAGGAGTCGGACGAGGCGAACAACAGTCTGTTCAGTATGCCGGTACAGGTGGAGGCGGCGATTCCGGACCTGATGTTGGGGCACTTTGAAGTGTGGGGCATGCCTTTGAGCATGGGGGATATGTTTACGGTAGCGAACGAGATACGGAATGAATCGGACTTTGACGCGGGTCCGTTTACCGTGACGTTTGTGCTGTCGGCGGACGAGGTGATCGATGGTTCGGATATGGTGTTGGGTGAGCGGATTCTGGGCGGGTTGTGGCCTTGGGGTGGCGACGAGCAGCATAATGATCTGGTGATACCGAACGACGGGAGCGTGGCGCCGGGTGAGTACTTCCTGGGTGTGATAGTTGATTCGCAGGGGGAGGTTGTTGAGCGTAACGAAGAGAATAATGTGGTGTCGATGCCGATTTCGATCATGCCGCCGGACATTGATTTGATCGTGGCGTGGTTCGACCCACATATGGGTGGACCTTTGGTGTGGGGCGACAGCTTTGGTGTGACGGCGGATGTGCGCAACGATGGTCCGCATGAAGCGCCGGCCACGGAGGCGACGATATATCTGAGCGGTGATGGGTTGCTGGATGGTGGGGACGTGGTTTTGACGACGCTGGCGATCGAGCCGTTGGGTGGTGGGGGTTTGTCGCCGCACGATTTGATGATCACGCTGCCGGGGGAGGCGGGAGCAGTGGTTGGTGAGGATTACCACCTGATAATGGAGGTGGACAGCGGGGCGGTGGCCGAGGAGACGTTCGAGGACAACAATGTGTGGGTGGTGCCGCTGGGGATCGAGACGCCGGTGGTTGATTTGGTGGTGCCGGGGCCGCCTCCGGGTGAAGAGCCGCCGATGTTTGAGATGCTTTGGGGGTTGGATTACGAGTTGCCTTTGGACGCGTTCAACGAGGGTAACGGCACTGTGGGTCCATTCACGATCAGCATGTATCTGAGTGAGAACCCGACGTACGAGCCGGGGGATATGGAGCTGGCGTCGGTGGTGGTGGATGGTTTGGGGCCGTGGCAGGACAGCTTTAACGAGGCGGCCGTTCAGTTGCCGGGGGCGGGTGTGCTTGCGGACGGCACGTATTATCTGGTGATGTTTGCGGACAGCGGCGAGGTCATTGAAGAGGGGTTCGAAGACAACAATATGATGAGTATGCCGGTCAACATCAGTGAGCCCAACTTTGTTGAGGGTGTTGATTTGCAGATCAAGGAATTCTTCTTTGAGATGGGCGAGAACGTGGGGTGGGGCCAGAGTTACGAGGTAGTGGCGGACGTATTCAACAGCGGTGACACGACGGCAGGTGTGTTTGAGATTACTATTGCGTTGAGTAGTGACAACACGTTTGACGTGGCGAGCGATACGGTTATTGGGGTAGCGACTGTGGATGGTCTGGCATCAGGCGGGGTGTCGATTAATGATATCATGGTGACGCTGCCGGAGGAGGGGGTGCTGCCGGATGGTGCCTATCGTGTGTTCATGGTGATCGACGGGGCGGACGTGGTTGAAGAGGTGGATGAGCTGAACAACTCGGTTGACTTTATCATTAACATAGGGCAATCGGGTGCGGACCTGGCGCTGATGGACATTTTCATGCCATTTGACGCGGCGTGGGGCAGTGAGATTGTGGTGGACGCGTGGGTGGAGAACTGGGGTTCGCTGACCGTGGGGTCGGTGGATGTGGCGTTCTATCTGTCGGAGGACTGGGTGTGGGATGCGGAGGTGGATGAGCTTCTGGCGACGACGACGCTGGAGAGTCTGGGGGGAGGGGAAGGCGTGATGACGTCGGCGACGATTACGTTGCCGGAGTCGGGCGAGCAGAACATGTTGCGGGTGATTGGGGTGGTGGATCCGGCGAACACGATTGAGGAATTCGATGAGCAGTTCAACAACATGCTGATTCGGGACGTGTCGCTAGGCGAGCGGGAGCTGTCGAACCTGATGGCGTGGCCGATGATTGTGTTTGAACCGGATGCGCCGAACGTTGACTGGGGCAGTACGCTGACGCTGGATACGATGGTGGACAACATGAGCCCGCTGGAGGTGGAGGCGTTTACGGTCAAGTATTATTTGTCTCAGGACGAGCAGGTGGGGACGGACGATGTGGTGTTGGGGCGGAGCGATGTCAGCGGGATGATGCCGTTTGAGCATCAGTCGCTGATGGGCGTGTCGTTGAAGCTGCCGAACGCGTCTCCGGCGGAGGGTGTGGATACGTGGCACGTCTTGGCGAAGGCGGATTCGGAGGATGTGATCGAGGAGATGGACGAGATGGACAACACGGGTTGGGCGCCGTTGTTCATCGGGTCGATGCCTGCCGATTTGTGGGGGAGTATGTACATCGACTTTAGTGATGGTGGGCAGGTGTTCTGGGGCGACGACGTGACGCTGGAGCTGCAGATTGAGAACAGCGGGGAGAGCGACGCGAGCGGCTTTGAGGTTGCGTATTATCTCTCGAATGATCCGGAGTTGAGCGATGACGACGTGATGTTGGGTGAGCCGCAGTTGATTGAGCTGGTGGAGGGGATGGGCAACAGCGGTCTTTTGACGCACACGTTGACGCTGCCGGTGGAGCCTTTGGATGCGGGGAACATGATGGCGTTTATCGTGGCGGCGATTGATTACACGGACACGGTGGACGAGGTGGATGAGTGGAACAACCAGATGGCGATGTGGTTTGCCGGTGACGTGTCGGCGAGCGATCTGGTGGCGTTCAAGGCGGAGCCGCTGTTTGAGCCTGGCGAGTTCATGGCGTGGTGGAGCGACAGCGTTACGACGAATGCGATCGATGTGGCGTATGAATTTGCGAATTTTGGGAACGAGGACGCGGCGGACTTCACGGTTGAGTTTTACCTGACGAATGCGACGTGGATGGACTTTGGGGAGCCAGTGGCGTGGGACGGGACGGCGGTGCAGACGTACCTGCTGGGTCAGGAGACTGTTGCGTTGTTGGTGGGTGAGACGTTTGACCCGGCAGAGCCTCCGGTGGGAGAGGAAGGGCCTTTTGAGCCGCCGATGGGCGAGAACGTGTATAGTGGTCAGATGACGCTGGTGCTGCCGCAGGCGTCGGACGTGCCGTTTGTGCAGGCGGGCAACGAGAGTGGCAGTTACTCGCTGATGATGAAGGTGGATGGGGCAGAGACGATTAGCGAGATATTCGAGGACAACAATGTGACGTTGTCGCCATTGCGTCTGGAGATGCAGCATGGTGAGATCGACGTGACGGACGGCATGAACGATCCGCACGACCGGATGATTGATTTTGGTCCGGTGCTGATGAATGAGCCTTTGGTGTCGAGCTTTACGGTGACCAATTTTGGGATGGGGCAGTTGACGCTGCACGATGTGGCGAGCGAGTGGGTGAATCTGGATGTGTGGGCAAGTGACGGGCAGGCATTGCCGATCGTGCTGGGGCCCGAGGCGTCGGTGACGTTTGATGTGGCGTTCACAGCAAATATGCAGGGGCACAACGAAGGTTGGGTGACGATCTACAGCGACGATCCGTGGCGGGGACCGGTGGATGTGCAGGTGTGGGCGGATGCGGCCTCGGCGCCGATAGACCTGGCGGTGACGGGTTTGGAGGCGGCGGGTGTCGGTGGTGGTCTGGTAGAGGCCGGGTTGCACTGGGGCGAGCCGCTGGATGTGACGGTGGAGGTGAGCAATCTGGAGTCGGGGGACACGGAAGGGGACGTGTGGCTGGACCTGATGCTGTCGGAGAATGCGGAGGGGACGGGGATGGTATTCTGGCTGGACGGCATGGCCATGCCGGGTGTGCCGGGCGGAGGGGTGACTGAGCAGGCTGTGAATGTAATGCTGCCGGAGATGTCGCCTTTCGGTTATGGCGGGGATCTCTACGTGATGGCGATGGTGCACCCGACGGGCGGGGAGTTTGAGGTGGATCCGTTCAACAACGAGGGGGCGGCGTTGGTGAACATTACGAGCGAGGCGATCGGTAAGCCTGATCTCACGTTCAATTGGCTGGGCATGCCGCCTGAGGCAGCGTGGGGGCAGCCGATGGATGTTGCGTTGGGCCTGACGAATATTGGGCTGGCCGATGCGCCGGAGTTCAATGTGCGTTATTATCTGAGCACGAACGACCGACTGGAGCCGGCGGCGGATCTGTTGCTGGGTGAGTTGGGTGTGGCGGGGTTGAGTGCGGAGGGGTGGATGGACAAGCACTTCTGGTTTGATCTTCCGGAAGCGGGTGCGGACGGGCTGCACTATCTGATCGCGCAGATTGACGCGGACAACACGGTGGAGGAGGAGTTTGAGCAGAATAATGTCGCTATTGGTCGGTTTGAGGTGACGTCGGGTCCGTCGGCGGATCTGGCGGCGCAGTCGCTGAATGTGCCGGGCGAGATTGTCATTGGCGAGCCCTTTACGCTTGAGCTGGACGTAGCGAATTATGGTGACGAGGGTGTGGCGAATGTGCGTGTGGAGTTCTTCCTGGCGGATCAGAGTCTTCCGGATCTGGCTTTGGGCGATTCTGAGCCGGAGCAGTTTTTGGGGATGTATATTGGTTCGGTGATGGTGCCGTCACTTCCGGCGAGCGAGACGGGCGAGCCGGTGAGGGTGAGCTTCGACGCGATGCTTCCTCCGGGTTCATTGGAGCCGGGCGACATGTCGTTCGTGCAGGCGGTGGTTGACGCCGACCAGATGGTTGTTGAGATGGATGAGTTCAACAACTTGATTGCGAGCGGTAATTTTACAGTCTCGGCAGGCGAGACTGACCTGGCGGGTGAGATCAGCGAGACGGTGGGCGAGGCTGCGTGGGGCGAGAACGTGCCTTTGGCGTTGACGGTGACGAACACGGGCCAGATCGGTGCGCCGCCCTTCTTTGTGGACGTGTTGCTGAGTACGGACGACGTGCTGGACGAGAGTGATTTCTATCTGACGAGCCAGGCCATATACGGGCTGGGTAACACGGCGGATGGTAACAGTGCTGAGTTGTACTTTGATCTGCATCTGCCGGAGTATGTCAACACAGGCGACGGCGATTATTACCTGATGGTGAAGGTGGACGGGGCGGATACGGTGGTGGAGACGGACGAGGCGAACAACGTTGTGGCCAGTCCGATAGTGCTCGCGGGGACGCCGGACTTGAGCGTGTATCTGGAGCAGGCGCCGTTTACGTCGAACTTTGGCCAGACGATATCGGTGATTGACCAGGTGGACAACTACAGCATGTCGGCGGTGGGGGGGGCGTTTGAGGTGAGTTATTATCTCTCGCCGAGCGACGTGTATGATCCGGCCAGCGCGGTGCTGGTGGGGTCGCGGACGGTCAGTTCGCTGGAGGGTAACGGTTCGAGTCGGGCGACGACGTCGCTGACGCTGGCGCAGGGAGCGGACTGGCCTGCGCAGGGGCAGTTCTTCCTGTTTGCGGTGGTGGACGAGGCCAACGAGATAGATGAGTCGTTCGAGAGCGGGCTGGGGGCCGGCGAGTTGCAGTGGAACAATGTGTGCTGGATGCCGATTGAAATTGTGGAGGAGGGGATGCCGGATGTGACGGCGCTGCCGATGACGAGCTTGAGCGACAGTGCGGAGTGGGGCGAGCCGGTGTGGGTGGAGTACACGATTGACAATATCGGAACGGCCGATGCCGAAGGGTTTACGGGTACGTTCTATTTGAGCGATAATTTGTCGATTACGCCGCGTGATTTTGCGTTGGGGACCGTGACGTTGGAGGGTTTGGATTCGCAGAGCAGTTATCAGGACGCGATCGAGCTGATGCTGCCTGCGGAGAGTCCGTACGGCATTGACGGTGAGTTCTATGTCGGATTGCTCTTGGACAGCGACGGGCAGATTATTGAGATCAACGAGAAGAACAACGTGACGGTGACGGATGGGGCTTTGACTATCGGGACTGTCATTAACGTGGACTTGCTGGCGGCGTATCTGGATGGGCCGGTGTTTGTGACGCCGGGCGCGACGCTGGAGTTTTATAACGAGGTTTACAACGCGGGCAGCATTGTTTCGGGTGCGTTTGATGTGGACTTTTATATGACGCAAGGCGGGGTGCTTGACGGCGGTGAGGTGCTGTTGGGGTCGCGGACGATCGAGTCGCTGGGGTCGGGGGCGTTCGATGCGGAGATGACGGCGTTGACGTTGCCGGAGTCGTTGAGTGACGCGTACGGGCAGATGTTCACGGTAGTGATGGCGGTGAACCCGGCGGCGCTGGCTGATCCGGCGACGGCGGCGACGGTGGAGCAGTACTATGACAACAACTGTCTGGCGTCGATGAACAGCTTTGAGGTTGTCGAGCCGATCATGCTGGACGTGTCGGTGGCAGATGTCAGCACAGTAGCTGAAGCCTCGTGGGGCGAGGGTGTGACGGTTGAGTTTGGGTTAGATGTGTCTGATGACTTGATGGGGCCGGTTGACGTGGAGTTTTATCTGCGGGACGGCGGGGCGACGTGGCTTTTGGGAGGCAGCACGGTGGGCGCGGGGGCGGGAGGATCGGCTGAGACGGTTGCTTTGACGCTGCCAGCGAGCAGTCCGTTTGGGCGGGACGGCAGCTTCGAGATTGTGGCGGTGGCGGATCCGTATAACATGCTGGCGGAAGCGGACGAAGGCAACAACAGTGGGGCCGCGGCGTTGACGGTTGGTAGCGGCAAGGCTGATCTGTTGCCTCTGGGGGTTTCGACGGCACCGAAGGCGTCGGCGGGGGATGCGATTGATGTCTATAACGATGTGAGGAACGTTGGCTCGCAGGATGCGGGTGGATTTGACGTTTACTTCTACCTGACGAGCGGCAACACGACGATTGACACGAGTACGGATCGTCTTCTGGGCATGCGGCAGGTGATGGAGTTAGGTGAAGACGGTGTGGCGTTGCCGAGCGGCGAGGTGAACTGGACGATTACGAGTCTGGCGATACCGAGCGGCCTGGCGGACGGCGATTATTATCTGGCGATGGTGGTCGACAAATTTGACGACGTGGACGAGGCCAACGAAGACAACAACGTTATCTTCTCGGAGAGTGCTATCAAGGTGAAGACGGTGACGGTGGAGCCGGACGCCTACGAGCCGAACAACAGTCAGAGCAGCGCCAAGGCGGTGACGCTTGACGAGCAGGGCCAAGCGGAGACGTTGAGTGCGACGTTGCATGACAGCAACGATTTGGACTATTACCGGTTCACGACGCCAGCCAACGCGGACGGTTTTGCTCGGGTGGAGTTGTTCGCGGACGAGATGCTTAACGGGGCGGTTCTGGTGTACAACAGCAGCGGGACTCTGATCGGCGGTGCGGACAATGACTCGGCGTACGGAGGGGACGAGACCTTTACGACGTTTGCACTGGGCGGCGGCAGGACGTACACGGTTCTGGTCAAGGCTCTTGGCGAGTCGTCGGGCAGTTATGAGTTGGCATTGGAAGTGGGGCTGGGCACGGCTGGGGATCCTTACGAGACTAACGAGACGGCATCTGACGCTTATTATCTGGGCAAGACCGGCCAGACGCTGTGGGATGCGAGCGTGCATACCGGTACGGACGTGGACTACTACCAGTTTGTGGTGCCGGCGACTTCGACGGGCCTGACGACGGTTTCGGTGGAAACGGACCCGACGCTTGACGCGGTATTACAGCTTTACGACGCGGACAACGTGCTTGTCGCCAGTGCGGACAACACCGGAGTGGGCGCTTTGGAGTCGATCACCTTTGAAGGGACCATTGGTGCCGATTACTATGCCTGCGTCAGTGCGTGGGCGGAGAGTGTTGGTGGGTATCGGTTCGGCCTGGCGTTCGAGCAGGCGTTGACAAGCGATGCCTACGAGCCTAACGATGATCGGGACTCGGCACACCACGTTGGAGAGGGTGATCTGATTCTGACGGACCCGGTGATTCATAACAAGACGGATGTTGACTATTATCGTTTGACGGTGCCGGGCCAGACGTCGGCACTTGAAGCGGTGGTGTTCGGTGCCGGTGGGCTCGATGCGTCGCTGGCCCTTTACGATGCCGAGGGCGTCCTGTTGCGGAGCGTAGACCGTGCAGGGGGCAACGGTGAGGAGACGCTGCTCTTTGGGGACTTGAGGGCAGGTGAGGACGTGTACCTGGCGGTGAGCGGTGTGGATACGACGACGGGTCGCTACGGTTTGGAAGTGGCGTACGGGACGGAGGACGTGGGCGATGTGGCTGAGCCCAATAATCGAACGACGAGTGCTTACGAGCTTGGGGTGATTGACGGGACGGTGACGGTGGAAGGGCTTTCGGTTCACAATGAGGCGGACCGGGATTACTTCAGCTTTGTCGTGCCCGACGATAGTGACGGGACCGCGTCGATTCGTGTGAAGCCTGTGACGACCACAAGCGGCCTGAACGCGGCGATCAGTGTGTTGGACAGCGAGGGCACGTTGGTGTCTTCGACAGACGCAGCGACGGTGGGTGAGACGGAAACGCTTCGGGTCAGTAGCGGCTTGGCAGCAGGGCAAACGTACTTTATCGACGTGAACGGTTGGGGCACCACAGGGGAGTACACCTTGACGGTTCAGACGCCGGTGATGGCGGCGGCGCACGAGGCGACGCCAAGTGTGTCAGGCATGACCGAAGCGGACAGTGCCTGGGGGCTCACCAGTTACGGGTATCTGCCGAGCACGCTGCCGGCGGCGATCAACGTGGTAGAAGAGGTGGGCAACCCGAACGATGACGACCTGTCGTTTGGCATGGTGGCGAGCGGTTCGAGTAGCACCGGTCAGGTCGTGTTGTTGAATACGGGCGCTTCGGACCTGGTGATTACGGATATGGCGACGGACAACGAGGCGTTTGCACTGCCGAGCAGTCTAACAGATGCATTGCCTTTGACGATTGAGGCGAGCGGTTCGTACGTGTTGGATGTGAGCTTTAATCCGACGACGCAGCAGTTATATAGCGGTGCGAGCCTGACCATTTCGAGCAACGACGAGGACACGCCCGAATACACGCTGGCGTTGAGCGGGACCGGAACGGTCAGCAGCGACAAGCCTGACATTGTCCTTTCGGATACGCAGGGTGTCGAGTTGTCGTCGTTGAGTTTTGAGGACACGGTTGTTGACGGCTCGAGCACGATGACGATTCGGATAGGCAACACCGGGGCGGCGTCGCTGGACGTGACGTCGGCGTCGCTTTCGGGTGCCGGTGCGGATGCCTTCCAGGTGGTTCAGACGAACCTGGCGAACAAGTCTTCGGACAACTACGGCGTAGCGGCGGATGGCCAGCGGGCGATTCAGGTGAAGTTCCTGCCGACCGATACGGGCGCCTACAATGCGACGCTGACCTTGACCAGTAACGACCCGGATGAGTCGAGCGTTGTGATTCCTCTG
This sequence comes from uncultured Pirellulales bacterium, assembly GCA_964401265.1. Classification (GTDB taxonomy): domain Bacteria; phylum Planctomycetota; class Phycisphaerae; order Sedimentisphaerales; family SM23-30; genus CAYNXW01. The sequence continues at coordinate 29,716 of CAYNXW010000002.1, forward strand.
ACGGGTTCGGGGGCGGCTCCGGAGTTGGTGGTGGACCTGAACCCGGCGGACGGGACGGTAGCGAACGCTCTGAACCCCTCGGTGGTGTTTGGCGAACAGGTGGCCGACGGTGCAGGTGGTCAGCGTGGTGAGTATCCGATCAGTATCGTCAATACCGGTACGACGGCGCTGACGATCAGCGGGATTGCTTTTGGTGAAGAGGCGGGCGCGTTCAGTATCATCGGCGATGGTGTCGACCTGGCGGGCTTTACAGTGGAGCCGGGTGAGAGCATCGGGGCGACGCTTGTGTTCGATCCGCAAGCGTTGCCTGAAGGGGCGGGCGCGGCGTGGGCAGTTGATGCCGCTGCGTATGGCGACACCATGACGGTCTACAGTGACGACTTTGACAGTCCGGTGATGCGGTTCAGTCTGTCGGGCCAGGCGATCGAGCCGGTGGTCGTCAGCGTTGAAAGCACGGGCGAGTTCTACTATACCGAGCCCGACGGCGACGAAGTCCTGGTTACCTACAACGGCTCGGGTGCGGCGACGTTTACCTTCGATAGCGATGGGCTGGACTCGGCGACGCTGACCAGCGTGACTTTGACGGGCTCGGACGATCGGGGTCAATTGACTATTGTCGCATCGGACGGGAACGGCGACGGTGCGGTAGATGTTGGGGCCATTATGATCGAGGGCGACTTCGGCACGATCAAGGTTGAAGGCGACGTAGCATCGATCGACGGGGACGGGTCCATCAGTAAAATCCTGGTAGAGGGTTCGCTGGGCGGCCTGGACGTGGCCGACGAGGTGCGTTCGCTGAGCGTTGACTCTCTCAGTGGTGAGGTGACGGCCGCTTCGTTCAACAATGTGACGGTTGAGGGCGACATCAGCGGGGCGACGATTACAGCTGACGACATGGAGGACCCGACGATTAACGTCTTGAAGGTTGGCGGGGCCGTGAGTGATACCTCCATCAGTGGTGCGATTAACCGGCTGCAGGTGACTGGGGCGGTCAGTGATACGAGCATCGATGCCGGCACCGAGGCTATTCGTACGGTGTTGCTGCGGGCCGGGGCGGACAGTCTGGACATTGAAGCGGGCTCGGTCAGTTCGCTCAAGGTGACGGGTGACCTGTTGGGTAGCAGCCTGTCGATTCGGGGGGAAGACGCACAACTGGGCAGCGTCCAGGTCAGTGGCGACGCCGAGATCAATCTGGACAGCGAAGCGACAATTCGCAGCCTGAAGGTGGGCGGCGATTTGAGCGGCAGTATTGACGCGACCACCGCGAACGGTGCGATCAATCGTATTGCGGCTGGGGGCGATATCAGTGCCAACATCAGGGCAGTATCGGCCATTCGGAACATTTCGGCCAAGGGCGACATTCTCAGTTCGGCAATCGAGGTGACGGACGGCGAGGGTGCTGGTGTGCTGGGCAGTCTCAAGGCCGGCGGTAACGTGAATGTCGCCAATCTGGACGTTGAAGGTGTTATCAATCGCTTGAGTGCCGGTTCGCGTCGCAGCGGGGGCAATCTGTCGGGTGCGGTCAATGCCGACGATACTGTCGGGACGGTCAAGGTCTTTGGTGACATCTTTGCGGACCTGACCGCGGGCAACAGGCTGCGGGCGGTTACGGCGGGCGGTTCTCTGATGGGCGATGCGGACGTCACGTGCAGTGCGGGTGACATCGATCGCGTGCTGATCGGCGAACGGATTTACGGGACGATCAGTGCCAATGACGGGCAGGGCAGTATCGGTCGGCTACGTTACGACGAAAACACGTTCTACAATCCTGATACCGAGCAGGTTGATCTGCCGCGGACGCATATCAATGCCCAGTGGCTCTAGCGTGGGTCAGGTCCCGGGCGTGGTTGCCCTTTAGTGATGCCATGAGCAGCGGTTTGGGCAGGCATCTTGCGGGGACAAGGTGATAGCCTATGGAGTGCATTTACGAGAGCCTGTCAACGTGTCCAACGATGCTCTTTACCGAGCTTGAAGCCTGGGAGCAGGAGCAGTTAAAGGCGTTGTGTCCTCGAAAATGCACGGTTCTGACGTCTCCGGATCGTTTGGAGGCGACAGGGGATGATGTTGTCACAAACGACGTGACGATCTTGAGCCCGTTTGTTCACAGTCAAGTTGATATGGAGCAGCTGGCACGTATGCCGCAGCTCAAGCTCATCGCGACGCGGTCTACGGGTTTCGACCATATTGATCTGGAGGAATGTCGCCGGCGGGGTATTCTGGTGGCCAATGTGCCTCATTATGGCGAAGATACCGTGGCTGAACATGCGTTTGGTATGTTGCTGGCGTTGACGCGTAAGATACACCGCTGTTATGAGCGGACAAGCCGAGGCGACTTTAGTCTGGAGGGCTTGCGTGGTATCGACCTGGCGGGCAAGACATTTGGCTCTCTGGGGGTTGGCGCGATAGGTTCGCGGGCCATGCGTATTGCGGGCGGATTCGGCATGAACCGCATCGCGTATGATCTTAATCCGGACGTTCTGCTCAGTGGGGCATTGGGGTTTCGGTATGTGGATTTTGAGACGTTGCTGGCCGAGTCCGATGTGTTGAGCTTGCACCTTCCGCTGACAGACAAGACCCATCATATTATCGGACGTGAGGTTCTGGCCAAGGTCAAACGGGGAATGATCCTGGTGAACACAGCGCGGGGTGGGTTGATCGATACGGCGGCACTGATAGAGTCATTAAGGAGCGGGCATCTGGCGGGGGCGGCCTTGGATGTGCTCGAAGCCGAGGCCGTAATCAGCGAGGAAGCCGAGATTCTCAGCAGTCATTACGATGTCGATACATTGCGCAAGGTGATTCAGTCCAACGCGCTGTTGCGGTTGCCTAATGTGATCATCACGCCGCACAATGCCTTCAACTCACAGGAAGCCTGTCAGCGGATCATCAGGACCACATTTGACAACATTCACGCCTGGTTAACGGGCGAGCCAATGAACATTGTCAATATGTAACAGGTCCATGCTTGACGCAGGCAAAACGCAGGCGTCTGAGACGAGGGGGCACGTTGCGGGGCGTTTTAGACTTGGCAGTCGTCGGAGATGGATTGGGAATCCACGACGATTTGGAAGGCTTCTTGGGGGGGCGTCTTCGTGCCCTGGCGGCCGAGCAGGTGGGTGCGGACCAAGACGGCCAAGCGAAGAATGGGCCTGAGTGACCGGTGGCAGACGCGGCGTAAGGCAATCGTACGGCAAAGGCTGGTCCATAGCGGTTGATCGGGAGCGATTTGGGCTGCCCGGAGGGCGTATTTCTGGGCTTGGTCGAAATAACCCAGTTTGAGGTGAATATAGGCCAGGTTGTGCAGGGCAGGCAGGTGCTGGGGGTCACGTTCGAGGACTCTGACCGAGAGGTCGGCGCCTTGTTCGAGTAGCCCCGATTGGTAGTAGCAGAGGCTGAGATTGTGGTAAGGGCGGGGGTCGTCGGGATCGCTTTCGATGGCGCGCTCGAAGCAGGTCATGGCTTCGGCGGTTTGGCCGATCTGTTGGAGCAGGCAACCCAGATCCAGGAGGACCTCGGGGTGGTTGGTGGCACAGCGAAGTTCGAGAAGGAGATGTTCGCGGGCGTTGGCTTCCTGGCCAAGCAGGAGGTGGCATTCTCCGAGGCGATAGTGGACGCCGGCCAAGTGGGGATCGAGAGCGGCCGCCTGGTTGAAAGCCTCCAGGGCTTGGGGGAGATTGCTTTCGTGGAGATAGAACTCGCCAAGGTAGTGGTGGGCCTGTGCGTGTTTGGGGTTAAGTTCGAGGATGCGGTGGAATTTTTCGCGAGCGGCTTCGAGTTCGCTGATTTCGAGCAGTAGGATGCCTGTATCAAGGAGTGCTTCGACGTCGCCGGGATTGCGTCGCAGTTCCCTCAGAAAGAATTCCTTGGCCTTTTGTGGTTCTCCTTTGGCCCAATAGGCCTGGGCGATGCGGTAATCGATCGATGGGTGGGTGGGGTCGAGTTTTTTTGTCTGGCGCCAGCACCAGACGGCTCTATCGTACTGTTGGCGTGAGAAGAGCGAGTTGCCTATGTTGTAGTAGCAGAGAGGGCAGTTTTCTTTGATCTGTCGGGCGAGGTAGAACATTTCCTCGGCCTTGTCGTGTTGGCCCAGTTCAGCGTAGGTGATGATACGGTTGCAGTATGCCGGTTCGAAGTCGGGCTGGGACAGTTCGATCTGTTCGAAGGTCTCCAGGGCGAGATCGTACTGTCCGAGACGGGTGTAGTCGATCGCGAGACAGTTTAGAATCTCGCAGTCGTCACCGTCCAGTTCCTGGGCGAGTTTATAGGCTTGGAGAGCTTCCTGATAACGTTCGAGCGAGTCGAGGGTGAGCCCTTTGTTGAAGAGCCAATTGGCGTTATGGGGATTGATGTCGATGGCGGCATCGAGTTCCTGCAGCGCCTCGGTGCAGTTGCCCTGATCGTAGAGTTCGTGGGCATGCTCGGCCCGCCCCTCGGCGTCAGCCCAGTCGCCCCGGTTATAGCTCTCGTAGGTCATGTCTTGCCCGCCTTTGACTGGGGCTAAAGGGTGTTTATTCCGCATTAGAGGTATCGGCCTGGACTCGGCGGGATTTGAGTCCATCCCGGACAGGTGCAGAGAAACCGGTTTGGCAACGGTAATTGGGGGGGTATCAAGGCCGGGGCGTTTTGGTTATCGGCTCTTGGGGAGCTTTGACGTGGTGGTGGAGAGAGGCAGCATGTGGAGGCGGCGTTGGTTGACGGCGGATGGTTGGGGTGCTAGAATGGCCTTTGGGGAAGGGGGCTGTTAACATAGGAGCATTACGTGGTGGAGCGGTGTTATTTTGACAATGCGGCGACGAGTTTTCCCAAGCCAGAGGCCGTGCACGAGGCGATGATGCATTATGCGCGTCAGGTGGGGGCTTCAGCAGGGCGTGGGGCGTATCGGGAAGCGATTGAGACGGGCCAGATCATTGAGGAGACGCGTCGGCGGATTGCAAGGCTGATAGGGGCAGAGCGGCCCAGTTCGATCATAATGACGTGCAATTGCACCGACGGACTCAGTCTGGCGATAAAGGGCATCTTGACAGAGCAAGGCGGCCACGTCGTGACGACGCAGATGGAGCACAATTCCGTGCTGCGTCCCTTGGCGGCGCTGGCACAGCGTCAGGGGGTCGAGGCAACGTATGTGCGGGCCGATGGCGCCGGGCTGGTGGACCCCGATGAGATTGCACGGGCCGTTCGACCCGATACCAAGCTGATAGCTCTCGTTCACGGAAGCAACGTCTGTGGCAGTGTTCAGCAGGTGGAGGCCGTTGGTCGCCTGGCGCAAGAACGCGGGATTGTCTACCTGGTGGACGCGGCCCAGACGATAGGCCATCTGCCGGTGGACGTCGAGGCCATGCATGTCGATCTGCTGGCGTTTCCAGGCCACAAGGGGCTGTTGGGACCTCTGGGGACGGGGGCGCTCTACATCAGGGAGGGACTCGACGAGCGCCTTTGGACGTTGAAGGAAGGGGGGACCGGTAGCAAGAGCGAGGTGCCCCAGCAGCCCGATTTCATGCCGGACAAGTTTGAGGCGGGCAGTCATAATGCGATCGGGATTGCCGGATTGTGTGCCGGCGTGGGCCATGTGCTGGAACGTGGTGTCGAGTCCATTCGTGAGCACGAGCGGGCCTTGTGCGAGGCGTTTATGGCGGCGACAGGGTCCGTGGCGGGGCTTAAGGTCTTTGGGCCAACCGATCTCAACAAGCGGGTGGGGGTCTTCAGTGTCCGTGTAGACGGTTACGATCCTGCGGAGCTGGCGGCCGTCATGGAGGAGCGTTTTGGCGTCTTGACACGTCCGGGGCTTCATTGTGCGCCGTTCGCCCACCAGGCTTTGGGAACGTTGGATACTGGGGGCACGACGCGGCTGAGCATGGGGCCTTTCCTGACGGTGGAGCAGGTGCACTATGCTGCCCAAGCCCTGGTCGAGATTGCTGCTGGGCAATCCGTCTAGTATTCTTACGGCGCAGGTGGAGGCAACGGTGGGGTTAAGGGCACCCAACTGTCTGGGCCAGGCTGGCCAGGGGGTGATCGCAGGGAAGGACCAGCCAGGGCTGAAGCCCTTTCTGGCGGTAGCTATGGGGTTGACGAAGCGTGCGGATGTCTTCGAGCCAGATGAGGGTGGCATAACGGGCTTGGCGGCGGCCACGCCAGAACTCCGGTGGGGCGCAGATCTGATCATTGTAACGGCGTTGGAGGTGCTCAACGTCGGTCGGGCTGAGGTCTTCTTGCGAAAGGAGACGCCTTACACGGGCTGCTCCTCTTATCGGACCTGAAGATTGCTTAAGCAGAAT
>CAYNXW010000003.1:0-26918 GCA_964401265.1 uncultured Pirellulales bacterium
CCCGTTGACGACCCGCGAGACGGTCATCACGGACACCCCCGCCTGCCTGGCGACTCTCTGCATTGTCATACATACACCTATATCAGAAAACGTAATGAGTCGTCAAGGAAAACCTGTGATACTATCTCATAAAACTAACAAGCCCTCTTCACACACAAACACACGACCATTAGCCTGCCATTCAGCACAAAGTATTACCAAACAAGCACTTACAATAAATAACAGCTCGCCCGCCCCCTTGCGCAGCGTCTTGGTAATACAAAAAAAAATGCACCTGATTGACCACCCACCCCAAAAATAAGACTTGGCACCAGACAACATTTGCATAACATGTTATAAACTTCGGCATCAAGGTGCAGACAATGAACAAAAAAAGCAGCCATTTTCAAACGCCAACCCTGAAACCGCAGAGTATTGCTCATAAGTTTCTGTGCCAAAATATCTTACTGCGTTTCTGTAAAACCAAAAACCTGGGTCCTAAGACCGAAGAATGCATGCAGACAGCGATATTATGAGACAATGCACCAATACCTTGGATAACGCCCACCGGGCCTCTCTCAGCCACTTCTCCGCATAAATCCTGCCACAAGGCTTTACTTTACCCCTCGGAATGGCCAGAATAGCGGCTAAGAGTAACTCTACAACGTATCCAACACTGCGTTTTCGCGAAAAACACTGATTGGAGGCAACTATGGCACGGTTTCGAAGACTCGATGTCCTCCTCACAATGAAACGCATAGGGCTCGTCCCAGTGTTCTACCACCCTCAGACAGAGGTAGCCCGCCACATCGTCGACGCTTGTGCCCAAAGCGATGCATGCGTTGTTGAGTTTACCAACCGTGGCGACCACGCAATCGAGGTATTCAGACAACTCGAAACCCATTGCGCTGCCCAGCTCCCCCAAATCATCCTCGGCGTCGGCTCCATTGTCGACGCTCCCACAGCCGCTCTCTACATAGCCGCCGGCGCCAATTTCGTCGTGGGCCCCGTCTTGGATGAACCAACGGCCACGTTATGCAACAGCCGCAAAATACCTTACTGCCCCGGCTGCGGAACCGCCACCGAGATCCATCGAGCAGAGATGCTCGGCGTCGAAATATGTAAAATCTTTCCCGGAGGCGAGGTCGGCGGCCCCGCCTTTATCAAGAGTATCAAAGGCCCCTGCCCCTGGACTGACCTCATGCCCACCGGGGGCGTCGCCCCCACAGAAGAAAGCCTGCAAGCCTGGTTCAACGCTGGCGCCGCCTGCGTCGGCATGGGCTCCAAACTCATCACCAAGGAACGTGTCGCCAAAGGGGACTTCGCCGGCCTGACCCAACACATCAGCGAGGTCCTCGCCTTAATCCGCAGGATTCGCCCAGCCCAATGAGCCACCAGTGTCGCCGACGCATTTGAGCAACCCTTACAATCAGAACGACTGACGGCAGGAGCCAATAATGAAAATAACCGACATCAATAACATCGAAGGACGCACTTACCCAGCCGGACGGCGCACACGGCCATTCGTGGGAACCGGCTTGCCCATCCAAGCCCGCAACTTCTGCATAGGACAAGTGGAACTCACCCCCGACGGCGGCCAAGTCCCCTGGCACAACCAGCAGCAGGAAGAAATCTACCTTCTGCTCGAAGGCATCTGCGAAATGTGCCTGGGCCACGAAAAACAAACCCTTACCGCCGGCCAGGTAGTTTATATTCCTTCAGGCGTCTTTCATCAGTTGACCAATATCGGCTCAACCACCGCCAAAATGCTCTATTGCTACGGGCCCGCCGGCGACGTGGCGCACTGGCGACAGGAACTCGACGGCACGTTGCCCAAAGCCGGCCAAGATGCACCGCCCCTGCCCGACGGAGCCAGACCACAGCATACATGATACAACAAAATACCCCTGCAGGCACGTGCCTGGCCTGAAGGTAAACAGACACGGCTATTTACATCCAATGATGGGAAAAACATGAACACCAAACGCATCGGCATTATCATGAACGGCGTCACCGGCCGTATGGGAACCAACCAACACCTCTTAAGGTCCATCTGCGCCATCCGCGACCAGGGCGGCCTGCTTGGACCCAACGGCCTGCACCTCATACCCGAACCCATGCTCGTCGGCCGCAATCCCGACAAGCTCAGCGACCTGGCCAACCGCGCACACGTTAACACCTGGACCACCGACCTCGACGCCGCCTTGGAAAACAACGACTTCGAAATCTATTTCGACGCCCAGACCACCGATCGCCGCCCTGCCGCGGTCCAAAAGGCTCTCGCTGCAGGCAAGCACGTCTACTGCGAAAAACCAGCAGCCCTCACCGCTCACGACGCCTTGGCGCTGCATCAACTCGCCCAGCAGAAAAAACTCAAAACCGGCGTCGTCCAAGACAAACTCTGGCTCCCCGGTTTCCAGAAACTTGACAACCTCCTGCAAGCAGGCCTCTTGGGACGCGTCCTCTCCGTGCGAGGTGAGTTCGGCTACTGGGTCTTCGAGGGCGATCGCCGACAGAGCCAACGACCTTCCTGGAACTACCGCAAAGAGGACGGCGGCGGCATCATCCTCGACATGCTCTGCCACTTCAGCTACCTGCTCGAATCCCTCTTCGGACCCGTACAAACCGTCAGTTGCCTCGGCGCTACCCACATTCCCCAACGAGTCGACGAACAAGGCCAAGCCTATCAATGCACCGCCGACGACGCCGCCTACGTCACACTCCAATTGACCGATGGCGTCATCGCCCACTTCAACGCCTCTTGGTGCACTCGCGTTCGACGCGACGACCTGCTCACCCTGCAGGTAGACGGCACCGAAGGTTCCGCCCTGGCCACCCTGAGACGCTGCTGGCAACAAAGCTACGACCAAACGCCCCACGCCGTCTGGAATCCCGATATGGAAAACCCTGCAGACTTCTTGGGCGACTGGCACGAAATCGCCGACGAAACCGACCACGAGAACGCCTTTAAGACCCAATGGGAATTGTTCCTTCGCCACGTCGCTTTCGACGAACCCTACCGCTGGACGCTGCGGGAAGGCGCCGTCAATATCCTACTCGCTGAAAAGGCCATGGAGTCGTGGCAACAGCGACGCTGGGTCGATATCCCCCAACTATGAAACACCACTGACCCCAATAGCACTCGATAGCAGGGGCCCTGCCCCGACCGACTGGACAGTCTGACACAATTCAACCGTTGCAGTCGACATCCCCCGTATAAAAGGAATGCCAGACCAACCAAAGCCATTCAGTCAGACAGTCTTAACAACAAACACACCCAAAAGGAAAACGTCATGACCGAACAACCTGTAGCTCTAGTTACCGGCGCCAGTCGAGGCATTGGCCGAGCCATCGCCCTCGAATTGTCAAAGCAGGGTTGCGCCTTGGCCATCAACTACTACGACCTGGACACCAACGGCCAACAGGACGACCACCCCGCCACCCAGACCAAAGAGCAAATCGAAGCCAGCGGCGCCAGCTGCATCCTCAGCTTCGGCGACATCAGCCAAGCCGAATACCGCCAGCAACTCGCCCGCCAAGTCCGCGACACCTTCGGCCGATGCGACCTCCTCGTCAACAACGCTGGCATGGCCCCTCGACAACGCCACGACATCCTCGAAGCCACCGAAGCCAGCTACGACCAGGTCATGGCCGTCAATCTCAAAGGACCCTATTTCCTCACCCAGACCATTGCACGCTGGATGATTGAGCAGCGACAAAACCATCACGACCGCCCCCTGCGCATCGTCAACATAGCCTCCATGTCCTCCTACGCCGCCAGCCCCAGTCGCGGCGAATACTGCCTCAGCAAAGCCGGCGTCAGCATGATGACCAGCCTCTACGCCATCCGCCTCGCCGAACACGATATCGGCGTCTTTGAATTACGCCCCGGCATCATCGCTACCGACATGACCGCTACCGTCAAGGACAAGTATGATACCCTCATCGCCCAAGGCCTCACCCCCACGAGACGCTGGGGCCAACCCGAGGACGTCGCACGCGCCGTCGGCGCCATCGCCCAGGGGCGAATCGACTTTTCCACCGGACAAGTCCTTAATATTGACGGCGGCTTCCACCTCCGATCTCTTTAGCCCACGCCATAAGGAATGAAAGCATGAACACACACACCGTTAACGGCCATACTGTCAACATACACACCTACAATACCGTCATCGTCGGCTCCGGCGCCGCCGGCATGAACTGTGCCGTCCACACCTATGAATTCATGCAGCAAAAAGGCCTCGACCAACCCGCCCAACATATCGCCGTCGTCACCGCCAATCTCGCCGCCGGCGCCTCACGCATGAGCGGCTCCGACAAACAAACATTCTACAAAATGGGCACCAGCCCCGAAACCGCCGACAGCGCCCATCACTTCGCCCAAAGCCTCACCGCCGGAGGCGCTTGCCACCACGACCTCGCCCTCGCCGAAGCCATCGGCTCCCTACGCGAGTTCTACCACCTCGTCCAGGCCGGCGTCCCCTTCCCCCACGACCCCCTCGGCAGCTACGTCGGATACAAAACTGACCACGACCCCTACGAACGTGCCACCTCCGCCGGACCCAAAACCAGCAAACTCATGAGCGAATGTCTCGAACGGCAAACCCGACGATACGGCATCGCCATTCACGACGCCCAGGAAGTCACCCAACTGCTCAAGAGCGACCCCTCAGACCCCACCTCTCTCTTCGGCGTCCTCACCATCGACCGAAAAAACGCCGCCGACGGCACACTTACCTTCAACCTCTACACCTGCCGCAATCTCGTCCTCGCCGCCGGCGGACCCGGCGACCTCTACGCCGTCACCGTCTACCCCCCCGACCAGATCGGCATACACGGAATCGCCTTCCGCACCGGCCTCGCCGCCGAAAACCTCACCGAATCACAGTTCGGCCTGGCCAGCACCCAATTCCGATGGAACGTCTCCGGCACCTACATGCAGGTCATACCACGTCTCTTCAGCACCGACGCGGATGGAGGCGACGAACGCGACTTCCTCTGCGACCTCTTCCCCTCCATGAGTAATATGGCCAGCACCATCTTCCTCAAGGGATACCAATGGCCATTCGACGCACAACGCGTCACCGATGGCCAGTCCTCCCTCATTGACGTCTTGGTGTTCAACGAAATGCAAAAAGGCCGACGCGTCTTCCTCGACTTCCGTCGCAACCCCGTCGGCACTGACGCCATGGCACCCTTCCAACTCAACGACCTCGAACCCGAGGCCCGCACCTACCTCGAAAACGCCGGCACCAAGCAGCAACTGCCCATAGAACGCCTCGCCCACATGAATCCACTCGCCATCGACATCTACAAAGAAAACGGCATCGACCTCTATCAAGAACCCCTCGAAATCGCCGTCTGCGCCCAGCACAACAACGGCGGCTTCGCCGTCGACGCCTGGTGGCAGTCCAACGTACCCGGCATCTTCGTCATAGGCGAAATGGCCGGCACCCACGGCATCAAAAGACCCGGCGGCTCCGCCCTCAACGCCGGCCAAGTCGGGGGACTCCGCGCCGCCGAATTCATCGCCCATACCCGCAACCGCGACATACCCCAACACCACGAAGCAATGCAGACCCTGCAAAACCACCTCGTCGACTCCCTCCGTCGCGTCGATCAACTTGACGGCGCCTCGCCCCAATTGACTCCACAACAAGCCATACAACAAACACAAAAAAGAATGTCCCTTTCTGCCGGCCACATGCGCCAAGCCTCCGACGTCCGCGCCGCTCTCAACGCCGCTCTCCAACTCCACCACACTATCAACACCCAAGGCCTCAAGATCGAAAACCCCGCCGACCTGCTCTTGGCCGTCCGCGCCGAACACTTGGCCCTCACCGCCGCCGCCTACCTCAAAACCATCCTCGTCTTAATGGAACAAGACGGCGGTTCTCGCGGCTCCTATCTCGTGCTCGCCGAAAATGGCACCATCATCCATCCCGACATCACCAACCCCACCAACGATCGCCCCCTCCGCTTCAAACCCGAAAACGAAAACCTCCGACAGACCATCCTGCGCACCCAGTACGACCCCAACACCCCAGACCTCTTCAAATGCCACCCCATCACCCCGCGTCCCGTCACAAACCGCCAACAGGCCTTCGAAACCGCCTGGGCCGCCTTCCGCGCTGGCCACATCTATCGCCAACCCAACCAGCCCTGAACCGCACATGTCATACGTCGCCGCTAACAGCACCCGAAAGTCAGTATTGCCAAACATGTCACAGACCAAGAATCATTAACCGCCGAAAGGACAGTGACCATGGTACCGCATAACAAAATGACCTCGGCAGCGGCAAAGCTGCGCGATACGTATGCCTCCAAACCCGGCGCCCCGTTCTACCACACCACCTTCGGCCTGTGGATGTGCCTCGATACCTGGTACGACAACGGCCTGGATCGACACGCTGACCTGAATCAACTCTTCATGTTCGATGCCCCCGGCTGCCATGAACTGGGCCATCTGGGCTGGTGTGAAGCAGCCTTTGAACCCGCCTTCAAAGAGATCGTCATCGAGGACCGAGGCCCCCACGAAGTCGTCCAGGACGCCGCCGGAAGACATGTCCTCTGCTTCAAAGGCAGACGCCACGGCTTCATGCCCCATTACGTCGACCATCCCGTAAAGAACATGAAATCCTGGCAGGAAAACGTCAAGTGGCGACTTGATCCTGCCCTACCTCAGCGATACGCCGACCTGCCCCAACGCATGGCCCAAGCCCAAGCCGCCGCCGACCAAGGCCTCATGATGCAACAAAACCTCATCGGCGGCTATATGTTCCTCCGCAGCCTCCTGGGCCCCGAAGACATCATGTACGCCTTCCACGACCAACCGGAATTGATCCACGACTGCATGCAGACATGGCTGGCCCTGGCCGATACCGTCATCGCCAAGCATCAACAATACGTCACACTGGACGAAATCTTCTTAGCCGAGGATATCTGCTACAATCATGGCCCCTTGATTTCCCCCGACACCATCAAGCAATTCCTCTTTCCCTACTACCAACAATTGATCAACAACGCCCGATCACGGCAACTAGACAAAGCACGTGAGCTCTATATCCAGGTCGACACCGACGGAGACTGCCTCCCGGTTATCGATCTTTATCAAGAAGCCATCGGCATGAATGTCATGAGCCCCTTTGAAGTGGCCTCCGGCTGCGACGTCGTCAAAATAAGCCAACGCTACCCCGATTTGGTCCTCTCCGGCGGCATCGACAAACGCGTCCTCGCCCAGGGCCCACAGGCCATCGACAAACACCTGGATCGCATACTGCCCGCCATGCGCACCCGAGGCGGCTACATCCCCACCTGCGACCACGGCGTCCCGCCCGAAGTATCATGGCAAAACTACCTGCACTATCGCAAACGCTGCGTAGAATACGGTGCCAAGTAAATCACCGTCGATTTAATACATTCCCTATAGGAAATTACTTAACACATGACACACCGAGAACGAGTCAAAAAAGCCATATACTTTGCCGGCCCCGATCACGTCCCGCATTATCTCGCCGACGGCCTCGAAAACGATTTGATCTGGGCAAGTATCTGGACCACTGACAAGGGCATCACCTGCCCTGATATCCAACCCTGGACCAACGCCGGCACCATCGATGTACGCATTGACTGCTGGGGCGTCACCTGGCATCGTACCGCAGGAGATGAGGGCAACGTCGGCCAGGCCCGCGAATGCCCCATCAAAGATATCACCAAACAGGAAGCCTACGTCTTCCCCGATTGCAACAATATAGCCTATCACCGCGGAACGCAAAAAGCCATCCAAGCCAATCGACTCCACAACGACCCCAAGTACGTCTTAGCCGTCATGGCATTCAAGTCACTCAACCAGGGCGTCCACTACGTACGAGGCCTCCAGAACATGTTCATGGACTACTACGACCACCCCGACGACCTCAAAGCCCTCATCGCACGCTTCGCCGAAAAACAGCGAGAGTCGATACGCCTGCTCGCCCAACTGGGCTGCGACGGCGTCATGGCCTTCGACGACTGGGGCCTCCAGGATCGCCTCATGATCGACGAAAAACTCATCCACGAATTCTTCCTGCCCCACTATCGCCAAAACTGGGCCTTCGCCCACGAACTCGGCCTCGACGTATGGATGCACTCCTGCGGCTACATCATCGACCTACTACCCGCCCTCATCGACGCCGGCCTCAATGTCGTCCAAATGGACCAGCAGGAAAACATGGGCCTCCAAAACCTCAGCCAACGCCTCGGAGGAAAGATCGCCTTCTGGTGTCCCGTCGACATTCAAAACACCATGATCAAAGGATCCACCCAAGACATCGAGAACTACGTCGCCCAAATGATCCAGACCTTAGGCGCACATAACGGCGGACTCATCAGCATGACCTACAACACGCCCGAAGCACTCCACCACACTCCAGAAAAAATAGCCGCCATGTGCCGCGCCTTTCGCCAACACGGCCTCTATTCCGACTGACATCCGCGCCCGCTCGCCCATAGCCCACATGCTGACATCAAAAAACGCTGCAACTCACTTCCTACACACCTTACAGTCGCTCGCCCTGACGCCCGGCAAGCCCACAAAACATACAGCCAACACCCTCGCCTTCTCGTCTCAAGCCACATATTGAACACGACACACTGGCCGATTCTACCGCCTGTTCTTCCGCTGGTCGAGACGCTCACCATGCGGCAATCGCACGGGAATCTCCAATCCTCCGTCCGCTTTGAGCTCGGAAAACAACTGCTTCTTCATCGCTTCAATTCTGTCTTTGTAGGCCGGAACGTTTATCAAATTATGCCGTTCCAGCGGGTCTGTCTCCAAATCATAAAAACCATCATGATCCCAGACACCATGATAGAAGATATATTTGTAACGCTCGCCGCGAATAGCAAACGTCGTAGGAGTTGCCGGAAAATTCCATTCCCAGTAGTACTCGTAAAGTATATGACTTCGCCACGGAATCGAATTGCCTTGCAACATCGGCAAAATGGAACTACCGTCCATATTCGCCGAGGCCGACGCCTCGACTCCAGCAGCCGCCAACAACGTCGGCGCAATGTCGATGTTCTGAACCATATCAGTAATCTTTGTGCCGCCCTTGATCAACCCCGGTGCATAAGCGAGCATCGGCACACGGATTGATTCTTCAAACGCGTCACGCTTGTCATAAAAACCATGCTCGCCAAGCTCAAAGCCGTTGTCGCCCATATAAACCACCAGCGTTGATTCGCTCAGGCCCGAACGGTCCAAATAATCCAGAACACGCCCCAGATTTTCATCGAGCCCGTGCACCGTCTCCGCGTATTGTCGGTACAGAGCATCAAATGAAGGCACCGGATCATTGTCGTATTGCCCCGTCTCCATGTGGTCCACCCCGTGAATACTGTAGCGCCTCTCCCTTACCCAGTGCGGCTGCGTCTGATAATTCCGCTCGGTATTAGCCATCGTCTCCGGCCGCTCGACAGCCTTCTCCCCATAGCGCCCCTTATAACGATCCGCAGGCTCAAACGGATAGTGCACCGCCTTGTACGACAAATACATAAAAAACGGTTTGTCAGCGTCTCGCTCATCCTCGAGCCACCCTAACGCCTGATCCGTCAAAATGTCCGTCGTGTACCCCTTGAAATCCTGCCGTGTATTATTGATGTTCAGTGTCGGATCTACATATTTACCTTGCCCCTTGAAGCTCACCCAATGGTCAAACCCTGGCCGTGGCGCATCGTCGTCATGGCCCATGTGCCACTTCCCGACAAAAGCAGTTTCATAGCCTGCCTTTTGCAGGTGCTGCGGAAAAAACACCGTCCCCTTCGGTGCTGGCCGTTGGTTGTCAACAATCTTGTGATTGTGCATATACTGGCCCGTCAGAATCGAAGCCCTGCTGGGAGAACACAGTGAAGTGCCCACAAAAGCATTGACAAGATGAGCGCCCTCCTTCGCCATTCGGTCCATATTGGGCGTTTCCAGAAAGTCAGGCCCCTCCCCCATGAAACCCATGAAGTCATACCGATGATCGTCACTCAATACGAACACAATGTTCCGCGCCTTGACTTTGCTCTTGCCTGCAGCAGACAGAGCCTGCCCTGTGGAACCCCAAAACGCCAAGGCCGCAGCGCTACCCGCCGCCGACTTCAAAAAGTCACGCCTGTTCGAACACCCTTTGTCTGCATATCCATGATTAGCCATCTCTGCGCCTACCATCCCTTTCAATATTGCCTGCAAAAACACATCTTTGCCTCACAGGACGTCTACGCTTTAATACTTCTTGCCTCGTCAATACAATCTCTAGGCCATCAAATGCCCAACTGCCACGTGCCCCCTTGTTACGTACCGAGACACAATAACTCTGTCATCGCACCCTCTAAGGCCCACTCAAAACTCGCCTTCTATTCCAGCAAAAACACCTCCACTCCGCAACACGCATCAGTAGAGTTTCCGACCATACACCAGAAAGTTGCGAAAGTGGAACCGCCCCGCCGTACTGCCCTCATCCTGGCCCGGGGGACGCTCAATACGCACATAACGCACCTTAGGAGCTTTGCTTGCCAGGTCCACGCGGAACACGGTCTCAGCCGTGTCAAACACTGCCACGTCCTCCCATGACTTAGCATCAAGCGAAACCGACACCTTCAGCGGCACGGCCCATTGAAAATTCGCATGCGTTGATGAACACTCATAGCGATTCACCAGTACAATTCCCGTAAGCTCCGCTTCACCAGCCAACTGCACCTGTGCCCACGGATTCTTCTTGCCGTTTGGTTCAAAGTAGCCGCCAAAGCCCCCGCTCAACACCTGCGTATACGAAAGCGGACGATCATTCCCGCTGGGGCTGCTCGTCTGCAACATGCCTTCCTTGCTCAACAACTCGCCTGCAAACGCCTCATACTCTGGCGCACCGGCCGCCTGCGCCACGCTGAGGTGCACATCTTCGGGCTGGAGCGGCCCCAGCATCTTCGCCGCCATATCAATCCAAAGCCGGTAGCTCACAATATCCCCAGACTCACTGGCCTTGCGAATACCTGTGGCCACCGTCTTGGCCAGCACCTTCTCATCCACACTCTCACCCTGCGACTTGAAAAACCCCTCCATCACCTTCGCATACGCCGGCGCCGTCGCTGCCTTGCCCGCAAAACGTCTCTGGCCCCACCGAAGCACGTTCCCGAAAATCCAGTTGGCACCCGCGTTCTCGCTGTGGTGAATGGCCAACAGTTGCCCAAAAAAATCCACCGCCAGCGACGAGTCACCGATACGATCCGCCTGCCAGTTCAAAGTACCGTCATACGGATACCCCACCACCTTCACCCACTTCTCCTCCCGCAACTCCCGGTTGCACGCCAAGAGCACCTTCACTCGCTCCGCCGCCGTCATGCCCTCCAGCCCCTTGGACAGACACCGCCTCACCATCGCCCAGCCCGCTTCGTGCGCCACCGACAGATCCCGAGCGGCACCCCGCGCCAAAGCAAGCCACCGCCCCCCAGACGCATCCTCTACGCCTTCCAGCGTCTTCACATACTCCAGCCACGTCCCATAATTGCTCGGTTGCGCCGCGATGGCTTGCTCGTACGTACCCATCCAATCCGTGTCATCACGAGCAAATTGAAGTTGCGCCAGCCAACTCAAACGCTTCGCCGTCATCAAACACTCATGATCCTGATGTACCCGTTCGTACAAACCGTGCAACGTCGGATAGCCTGTCCCCTCCCACCCCGGCGAACTCGTATTAGTCGGCCACGTCACACTGTTGCCCACCGGCCATTCCTGACCCACTCGGATAACATACGCACAGTGACCCGGCTGACCAACCGCCCAGCCCGGTATCCCATGCACCTGAGCCACCGCCGGCGCGTACGTGGAAAGCGTCCCACACACCCCTCCCACCTGCCGATGAGCTGTAAAAGGCCGACTACCAGAACCCGTACCATAAACGTGCGCCCAAGGCGCTATATAATTCCACTGATCCTGAACCGTCAACCCATAGACGTTGTGGCTCACGTACCGAATGGCCCCGTGCGCCCCCAGATAATCCCGCAGCCTTGTCTGCCGGTCATCGAGCAGAAATTGAAAATCCCTGGCCGTGCCGTAAGTCGGGACCGCCAAACGCATCTCACGCACATTCAAACTCTCAAAGCTGATGTGCATCAACCCCTCACGCAAAGCCTCTTGAATCTGCCCAAAACGATCCACCAAACGGTAAGGCAACTTCTTACCCCACTGCAACGCCAACGCCGTCGCCAAACGTCTACACAACGGGCCGTCCCACCCCAGACTATAACGCCACAACACATACAAATTCTCCAAAGACTGCCCCCAGTCCGCCTTGCCTGAAGCAAGAAACGACTCCAGCCAGTCCCTCTCTCTCAAAAAAGACCCCAAGAACAACACCCCGCCCTCACACCCCGCAATCTCCGCCAGCTTCTCCTCCCCACAGACATGAATCAACTCCCATTGTGCCAAACTCAAGCGCACTTCGTCCGACTCGACAACCCCCTTTACCCCCCCATCACCTTTCGCCGCCGCCAACAGAACGTCACCTGACTGACGCCGCAACCCCTCTATCTCTCCACGCCCCAGCTTCTCCGAAAGCTCATCGGACACCGCCCCCTCCACTGCAATTGGCGGTGCCGGCAGCAGTTGCGGATCCACCGTGAATTTGCCGCTGATATCAGTCTGCCCCTCCTGCGCTTCCACCTCCACCCGCAACACCACGTCCCGCTCCGCACCCCACTCCTGCAAATCGAGGGCCGCTTCCACCGGCGTGTTCGCCTTCCCCAACATAACATCCAGCCGGGCCTCCGACACGACCCTCTCCCCTTCCATCAACGCCACTCGCCGAACCCTTAACGCGTCGTTGCCCCCCCGGTAGGTCATACGCAATATGTAAGGACCCACATGATCAAAAAAATACGCCGTGTCCGTCATGTCCCACCGGTTCAGACCTGCCTGGACCTGCCTGGCGCCCCAGCCATACGTCAACATCGGCGTCGCCGAGCGGTGCCGCAAACCCAGCTCGCCCCGCGCCCCAATCCCCCAGAACGTCTCCGAATCAAACGCCGCAATGTCACGCTGCACATCGAAACGCTTCTCCTGATGCCCCGGCCAGCGCGCATACACCCCGTATTTGCCTATCATCATTCGCCCAATACGCTCATGATCAAGCACTCGATTACGCGGATCAGTCAAGTCCGCCTCTATCCGGACCAACGCCGCCTCGTAATCAGCATCCGTAAGATCCTTCTTCTGCAACACCTTGGCCCAGCTCGGCTCCGACCACGGCACGCCGTCTCGAGGATCCCGACCAAACCCAAGCCAACGCACCGCGCCGCTTCGGTCCTGCGGATCTGCCGCCCGAATCTTGTCATGGATAAACTTGTAGCACTTGCCGTTGCCTGCCCAATTGCCAAAGCCCAAAACCTTCAGACTCCGAAGAAGCAAACGCGCTCGCTTCGGCCCCTCCGCAGCGTCGGCTCGTGCCCACAAAGCGTCACGTTTCACACGTACCGCCTGCAATTCCCTGACCCGCGACGCCAGACTCGCAACCGTCAGACCCAGCCGCGGCTTGTCCTCGCACGCCACCGCCCTCCCCTCGCTGTCCATCAGCGCCACCCGCGGGCAGTGCGTCGTGTCCCACCACGAAAACGTGCGGTTCTTCGATCGCAACCATTGAGCTGTCGATACCGCCCCAATATCCTCCGCCAAAACCGCATCACCCAACACCGCACCACGCACACATCCCGGAACATGATGCGCCCCGAATCCGCAGACAAGACGCACCGTCAACTCCGCCCCCGCCTCAACCGGCTCCTCCATCGCTACTAATAGCGTACGACGCTTATGATGGTTGCCCGCCGCATCCCAATACTTGCCTTTCTCATCGCTGATGCCGTCCACCACATGCCACGGCCCATGATCACCGCTCGACGCGCTGCCCCACGCCGACACCAACTCCACAACCTCTTCGCCCGACTCCACTACAACCTCGTTAATCACGAAGTTGCCGTTCTTTGCCCGCCCCGGCCCGCTACCAGGCAGACTCGCATCCGTGGGAAAATCCAGACGAAGCACCTGCCCCCCCCCGATCGTCTTCAGACTCAACGTCAAGGTCTCTCGAGCAGGATTCCCACCTTGCGTCAGCCAAGCCCCGTCTGCGCGTTGCGCGAAGACCGCCCCCTCCATCGCCTCCACTGCTCTCACCTCGTTGGCAGGCAGCAACGCGTCCTCTTCAGAAAGTCGCGCCAGCCGCAACGCTCCAGACTCCTCCGCCTTAACACCGAAACGACCGTCAACCGCCGCACGCCACGGACCACGCAACGGCCGCCCACCTGCCAACTCGGGCAAATCCACAGCCACCAGAATAAACCCATCCCCCAGCCTGCGCGCAAACTCGTCCTTCAACCACACGTCGTTGTACAGCATCTCCCCCAGCCGGTTCCAATCGCTGCCCCGCTGCAGTACGACAATGTCCTTGCCGCTCGCCTTCGCACGCGACAAGGCCTCCACGTAGTGACTTGCACGCTCTGCCGCCCTCCGAGACACCGCCCCGTCGGAGCCCACCGGCCAAAGCAACACTGCCAAAACCGCCGCAAAAAACAGCGCAGAGACCCGCATGCAACACTGCTTCATCTTACCATTCCTTTCAGGGCTTGCACCGCTTCAGAATGAATAAGGTATCTCTACGCAACAAAAACACAGCCCGACGCGGCACATGCGCATATCCCTTATGGCAAAGCAAACCCGACCGAAACAATATCTGCCAGCCGCTCCTTGGGATGCACCTCCAAATGGCGGATCTTGCCGCCCTCATACCGAGCCTCCACGCTGGTCTTGCCCGGAGCCTGCAGCTTGAAAGAAACATTCCACTCCTTAGGCCAGGCTGGCAAAAGATACAGCTTGTCATCGACCGCCTGGAGCAGCATCGCCTGGATAGTCTGCTGCGCCACGCCGCCGTTGTCGTGGTCGGGCACCCAATCCCCTTTAATATAAAAAGCAGGAAAACGATAATTACCGTGCAAAGTGAAACGCTGAGCCAGCTCGGTACGCGCCTCGTCGGCCAGCCCCAGCCAAGCCGCAAAAACGTTGTCATTGTGCCAGCAGTGGTAAATACCGCGGAAAGGCCGCACTTTCATAAACGTATGACGCATCATCTCCAGATCCGGCCGACCCACACCATAAAGACGATACGGAAACACCGAATACATCGCCACATTTTCCGAATTCTTGGGCTTGACCATAATGGCTTCAGCTGCTGCCATATAGCGATCCCCCTGCTCGTCACGCTTGATCGGCAACGGCGGCAGATCCCCCAGAATACGCTTCCACTCTTCCCGCTGGGCCGTACTGGCCAGATCCTTCGGCAACCCCAGCAGTTCCTGCAACACCCGGTTAAGCCCCGCAATTTCCGGAACAGGATTCACCACGTCCCAATAGGTCTCCAGAGCCTGCGCAGGATGAAACTTGATCTTGCCATCCGGCCCCCGCTGCCAGTGCTGATCAAAAAACTTGACAATCTCGCACGCCAGCGGCAAGCCCGTATCACGCAAAAACTGCCCATCACCCGTATAATGGTAGTAATCCAGCATCATCAACGTCAGCTCCAAACCACCCTGCCAATAGCGGCGGACATAACGATTGTCGGTCAGACCCAAAGGCTTGCCCTTGCGGTCCCAACCATAATTGCTGTTGGCGTAAGTGCCCCAGAAACACAACGTCTCCGGAAAAAACGCCCCCTCATGACCGTAATACTTCTGTGTCCTTTCTCGGGCCAGTTGCAGCATGTCGTGATACATCGAAAACAAAGGACGCATCTGATCAAAATCACCCGCCGCCAGCATGGGCCAATAGAATTGCCGCGTGTTTTGAAACCAGTAAGGTTCCCCCCAACTACGAAAGTCCGCGTCCCACTTGTCCATCTGCCTGCGGGCGACACGCACCTGTTCCTGGCCTCGGTAACCGTCCACGTTGAAAATGCCCCCATTGAACTTGATCGGAAAGTTACCCCGCCCACCACAGGCAATCAGATAGCGATGCAGATGCCAGCCCAGCGAAATCTTGCCCGTTTCCTCCGCGTCGCCCCCGGCCACGCGAACCCAGCTGCGATCCCAGAAACCCTCCCACCAATCGCGGTGAGCAGCACGCGCTTCCTCCAACGTGCCACCCTCGCGACGCAGTTGCCGCACCTGTTTCAACCAGGCCTGCGCCGAAGCCGTCTGGGCCGTCAGCAGATGGACGGTAAAGTGAAAACTCTTCTGCGCAGCCGCTGAACGCAGCCCCTCCCGGCCGGCGCGAACAAGGGGCTCGCCCTGGACCAGCCCGCCGAACGTGCGATGCAGCAGCGGATCCATCATGGTCTCCGCCAACTCTCCCAGGGCCTGTAACTCCAACG
Source organism: uncultured Pirellulales bacterium (assembly GCA_964401265.1). GTDB lineage: Bacteria > Planctomycetota > Phycisphaerae > Sedimentisphaerales > SM23-30 > CAYNXW01. The sequence continues at coordinate 16,350 of CAYNXW010000003.1, forward strand.
ACTCACGCCAGACCGAACGTTCATTTCGGTGGTACCAGATAAGCTCCTTGCCCTGGCCCTCAACGATGGTGTCTGCCTCCACAAACAACGGCCGCCCTGAGCCCCTAGTCGCGTAGGCGGACACACTCTCCTGCCCGAGCAGCTCTCTGCGCTTCTGCCGCCAACTTTCCAGCTTCACCTCCACCTCGAACGGCACGTCTCGATCAACTTCGACGTGAATGACCGGATGGTGCGCGTCAACCCATAGTCGCAACCGCTGCCGACTGTCCCCTTCCCCCAAGTCGACAACCATCTCTCCCTGCTCCAGCCGAAGTTCCTGTCGAAAGGTGCCCGCCACCGCCTGTGCCACCGGCGAACAATGCAGACGCAACCGACCCACCTTCAGCAGCCGACCGTTTTCACTCCAAGCGTCCGTCTTGCCCACGTAGAACAGCAGATCGCCCGACGGCTCCACCCAGGCGTTCACCCCGATATCTCCATTACCCAACGGCATCGATCCAGAAGCATCCTTGCTGGGACTCTCCCAGACAACATTGTACTTCACCAGAGCATCGTCCGCCCCCGCGCAGGGCAAGACACCAGCCAACAGAACGATCAGCAAACATTGACCAACAAAACACATCTTCCATCCGCTCTTCATAATGCCGTTCTCCTGCTAGTTACTTTGCCCGTGCGCCATAGCCCACCTCACCTCAATGAGCCTAGGCAACGACCAACTATCGACACCTTAGTAACCCAAACCCTTGAGCCACTCAATAAAAATATCCTGCTGCGCTTTCTGGAAACGGTTCATATCGTCAGGCCTCTCGTGCCGCAACGCCGTCGATGCCCCAGTGGATGACGGCCACTGCTTCGCTGCCTCACCCACACACCGCGACACCTCATCGACGTCAGCGAAACGGTCTCGTTGCGGCGAATAGACCAAACAAGGCCGCGGCGCGACCAGCCCCAGCACTTCGCCATAATCGTAAGGAATCTCAGACTCCCGCCCGTCAAACAAACCCAACTTCGGCACCAAGGCGTGCCACTCCCACAGCCGACGATTACCACCCGTCACCCTCTCATGCGTGTTCGTCCGCAGCGGAGCCAAACCGCAAAAACAGGCCACACTGCTTATGCGATCATCCAAAGCAGCCGCGTAAAGCCCCACCATACTGCCAAAACCATAACCCAACACGCAGATCCGATCCTTGTCGATAGCCGGCATCTGCCCCCGAACTATCCCCTTGCCCTCCCTCAGAAAATCCACCGCCCGGCTCACATCATAGACCGCCCGACCCATTCGGGACCAGTGGGGATACGTCTCGTAGAAATCCGGCCCCTCCAGCAGACGGTCGCCAAACCCCACCTGGTCGTAAGCCAACACCACATAGCCCTCCTGCGCCAGCCGCCAGCAAGTGGGCGGATAGCTGTAGCCGGCCCCTATAGGACCGTAGCCTTCACTGACGCCAAGAGAATAGTTCCACGGGTGCAGCCAGACCACCACCGGCCGGGGTCCCGCTGCCTTCGGGTCAAAATACAGATTGCCGTGGATCTTGCCGCCAAAACTACAGGCCATACGACCCATACCGCCCGGTTTGAGCCAGTCACGCTGCTTGTCCGGAACCCCCAATTCCTCACCGCTCCGAATGTGGTACTCCCCTTCACCAACAACATGGTCCGGAACCCTGCCCAGCATCCAACCAATCCGTTCTTTCACCGAAGCCCCCGCCCCTGGTGCCTTCATATCCTCAGCCGACTGGCTCCCCCTCCACCCCTGCCAGTCAAAATGATGCAACAGAACCTCCGGAAAATCCTTCACCGTTGCTCTGCCCCGACCGAAAGCATAGTCAAACCAATCCAGGTTCTGCTTGACATGCTCAGCCGTAACAGGATTGTGATTACCCTTGCGATAAACATTCCGCAGCCGCTCCGGATGACCCAGAAACTCATACACCTTACGCCCCTCCAGATAGCCTCGCTCGACGCCAAATGTAGGATCACAACTGTCGTTATGGGCGGTGTGCAACATGCAGAAACGCGGCGCAATCAGCGCTAGCAGCCCATGCCCTTCCATCGGCAATTCATGCTCCCGCCCCAGAAAACCCTTGAGACTCCCCAATGCCCAATGGTCAAGACCATCAACCACCGACTCCATAAACGTTTGCCGACTCGCGAAGCGATACGAACAGGCCGTAGGCGAACCAGAACTCCGCGCAATTACCGCGGTAATTCGCTCATCAAACGCTGCCGCATAGAGCGACTGCTTGCCATAGCGACTGTGCCCGATGATCCCCACCTTCCCCGACGCAATATTATAATGGTATTGCGGATCGAGTAAGTAATCCAATGCCCGACTGGCCAGCCACGCCTGTATCCCCAGCGACGATGCCCAGCTCGCCTGCGGATACTCAGCCTTAAAGGTCCTCCAGACACGCTCATAGCCCGGATAATCAGGCTCCGACCGATTCATATTCACTCCAGGATACAGACACGCCACATAGCCCCGCCGAACAGCCTCTTCCGCCCACGCAAGCTGATAATCTCGTGGCTGCGTAAGCAGTAGCGGATAAGGCCCTTCGCTCTCTGGTATCCAGACCCACATCTCGAAAGAGGCTTTGTTGGGCGTCTCCAAAGTCAGCTTCACCCGCCGACGAGTCGAACCATCAGCCGCCTTCTTCTCTTCCAGAATCTCAGCCTCAAGCACAGCCGGCACCTCCGCCGGAAAACTCCCGATGAAGTACTCGCACCACAAGTCCCGTATCTCCTGCCGGCGACGTTCCAGATCAGCCTTAGTCTCCACCGCTCTGCCGTCCAAAAACTCCATCAAAGCCGGCAGCTCCGCATTGCAATAGCACTCAGCGGACTGGGCAAAATCCTCCGACACCTTGATATCATCACGACGCACGCCCGGCGTAACCTTCAGCTGCTCCAGCCTTCCCTCTCGAACCACCCCTGCAACCACCGTCTTCCCCGGCGCGTGCAGCTTGAACTCAACATCCCACTCCGTCGGCCAAGCCGGCAAAAGCCTAACCTCCTGCCCTTCCGCCTGTATCAACATCCGCTGCAACGCCACCATCGCCACACCCCCGTGATCCTGATCGGGTATCCAATCAAAATTCGGCCCCCAAAACGCCGGAAAACGACTACCCGCGTGTTTCGTGCTGAAATTGCTCACCACACATCGCTGGGCTTCATCGGTCAATCCCACCAAAGCCGCCTGGATAGCGTCCTGTCGCCAGCCCCGCGTGTCTTTGATTCGCCGAGCACGAAAGGTACGCTGGGCCAACTCCAGCCCCGCCTTACCAACACCGTACGTCCGATAAGGAAACACCGCGTACAACTCCGGATTCTCCGAATTCTGCAACTTCGAATAACTCTCCGCCGGCGACAGCACCTGCCCCGACGAAACCTCACGCATCGGCACCCCCGGCAACTCGCCCCGCAAACGAGACCAATCTCCCCGCTGTTGCGCAGTAGTCAATGCCTCAGGAAGAGACAACATCCCACTCGCCACCTTCTCAATCCCCACAATCTCCGGCAACGGATTCACCGCCACCCCATACGTCTCCAGCGACATCGCTGGCTCAAAACGAATCTTGCCGTTCGCATCACGCCCCCAATGCTGGTCAAAAAACGTCAATATGCCGCTCACAAAAGGCACCAGCGTCCTCTCCGCAAAAACAGCATCACCCGTAAATCCATAATAATCCAGCATGATCAAAGACAACTCCAGACCGCACTGCCAGTAATAGCGAACATACTTGTTCGCTGTATAACCGTCCTCTAATCCACTGCGGTCCCACCCGTAATTGTCATTGTTGTACGTGCCCCAGAAATACATCGTCTCCGGAAAAAACGCCCCACCATGACCGTAGTACGCCTCTGTCATCGCCTCCGACACCGGCAACGCGTCCATATACATCTTGAACCAAGGCCGCATCATCTCAAAATCGCCGCTGTACAACATCGACCAGTACGGCAAACGCGTATTCTGAAACCAGTAACACCCGCCCCACGCCCGAAAATCAGCATCGTAGCCCGCCGGAACATTACGTACACTCTTGGCCATGTCCACATTAAAGAGCGACCCGTTGAACTTGATCGGATAGCGGCCACGCCCCGCACAGGCGTTGATAAAACGCTGCAAAACATAACCACGCGTAACGGTAAACGCCGCGTCATTGCCGCTGATATTGATGTAATGCCTGTCCCAAAAGTCCTGCCACCATTGAGTATGTCCCCGCACGCACTCCCCCTTATCCAACCCCTCCAGTCGCCTGACCTCGCGATTAAGCGACGCCTTCCAGTCCTCCAGCGTCGCCGCCTGAGCCGTCAGAGGATAAACAGCAACACTGATCGCCTTCGTAGAGCCCTTGCTCTGCAAACGAGTGTCCGTCACCTTCGCTAAATTCGCCCCCTTAACCACCGCACCAAACGTACGATTCAATAGGGGATCCGTCAATCGACCAACCAGATGGCCCAACCCCACCAATTCCATATTCCCCCTCCAAATAGAACGCTCGTTCCGATGGCACCACATCAAACCATCCGCGTAATCACTGATAAGAATGTCAGGCTCCACCACAACAGGCTTGGGCCCCTTGACAACACCATAAGCCGAAAATGTCTCTGGCTCCTCCAGCGCCCGCCGCGAAGTCCGCCACGACTCCAGATCAACCTGCACCTTGGCCCCGCCCGCTGCACTACCGTCCAAATGAATCACCGGATGGTGCGCGTCCACCCACACCTTCAGCGACACCCGACTCTCTGCCCCCCCCGCCTCGATACGAATCTCCCCTTTCTTCACATCGAGTACCTGCCTGAACGGCTGCCCACCCGTGAAAGGGTTAGGCGTCAGCGAAACACGTATCCTGCCCAACTTCAGCAGCCGACAGTTCTCGCTCCAGGCATCCGTCTTGGCAACATAGAAGTGCAGCTGACCATCTGCTTCCACCCACACATTCAAACCTATGTCCCCATTACCCAGCGGCATCGAACCCCACGAATCCTCACTGGGCGAATCCCAGGAAACCATGTAAGGGTTGCCCGTTGCACTATTCGCCTCCTGCCCCACACACACCGCTGCCCAACCGCATGCCAAAACAAGCACGATCGCCATAGATACAACAGTCCCTCTCCGCATCTGAATCTCCTCGTTACTAAACGCGTTTAACGGCCACCTCGCTACCGGCCCCTTCAGCTTCACCGCACTGTCATCCCCGCAGGCACAGGCCTTTAGACACTCCAAATGGGCCATGGTTAGCACCCTGCAATCGCCTTCACTGGCAACACGCACTCACTCCGGCAACTCACGCCTCCACGCATCCCGATAAAGACCCATCTTACCGAACGGCAATGGCTCAAAACCCTCGATCTTCTCAAAAACCCCGCTGCCTGCTTTCAACGAAAAGTCCCCTGACCCCATATTCACAAACCCTGGATCATCCTGCGTCATCCAGTTGCCGGCTATGGGCCCCCACGCCGCCTTGGCGTTCGTCAGCTTGCCGCACTGAACCGCAAGATTCCTCACGATCGGATTGGCCGGCTTGCCCGGCTCATCATCCCAATACTTCGCCAGCGCGGGATAACGCCCGCTATAAGGCGGCTTTGTGATATCGACTGACCGCAGCGTCCTCGCTTCAAAGAGCCCCCCTTTGTCCAGATTTCTCCGCGACCACGTCTGGCCACGATTGCCCATCTGCACACAAAGCCGACACTTGATAAATATGTTGTTCGCAACTTCGTTATATTTGCCGCCCCCCACCAGAATGGCCGCACTCTTGCCCACTTCATAAAACACATTCCCAAACGCCCTTATCCCGCAAGCCATATCGTCATAATAAAGCCCCCACGTGCTATGCGTCTTCGGCGTCCGTCCGATATGATGAAAATAGTTGTAACGCACCACATTGCCAAATTCCGATGGATCACGTCCTATATACCAGGCCCCCATATCATCCCCCTCCTGCATCACATCATGAATCTCATTATATTCAAAGAGATGATCATTGCCGTGCACATAGATGCCCGATGACGGCGCCGAATGAATATTACAGTGCTCAACGCGATTGCCCACACCATCGATATTCACACCCGCCTTATAGCTGCGCCCCAGTCGATTGAAATCATAAATATGACAGTTACGCACGAAATTACCCGCCGCCTGCAAACTCCCCCGATGACCACCCCCCAGATGCACAGCACCCGCACCGATATTATAAATATCGCAGCTCACAATGCCATGATCTTCACCACCTTCCCGATCAAACACCGTATTGTCATATATATGCTCATGCCAACTGCCTAAACGCCGACTGGCAGGCTTGGCCGTCCCCGCATGCGCGTAATTCGCTAAATCCTCAGTGCCCCGACCCACGCAAACCGCCACCATACCCATGTTACGCAGCGTACAACCCCGAATCCGATTACTCTTGCCCCGCTCGATATAAAAACCCATACCACGCGTACATTCAAAAGTAATCCCCTCAAAGTGAACATACGACGCCCCTTCCAACGCCACCAGCGGCCCCTCAAGAGTAGAGACCTGAACACGGGAGTTCTTCGCATCAAACGACGCCTCGGGATAAAAATACAGCACGCCACCCTGGCGATCCACATAGTACTCGCCCGGCTGATCAATCTCTTCCAGCAGATTCAACGCATACCACCGATTCCACGCCCGGCCGCTCTGAAAACCGTACATGTGAGGCTGCTCCGTTTCGATAACCTTAAGGCCAAAATCAAACTGCCTGACCTTCACCGTATCGTCCGCATACCCATTCTTGAAAAACCCGCTGATCCACACCTCTTCCGCCTGCTTCCAATGCGCCGGCCTGTCCGTGTCATAATGAAACTTCCCCCCACGATTGGAAAAATCGTCCTCACGCGGGATAGACCCCCTATCCAGCACCTTACCAATCGCAATGCGCCCCTCCCCCGGATTAGGCCACTGAGCCAAACGCCCGGGAGCACCATCCACAAAAAGTTCCAGGCAGGACCCTATATAGGGACGCCTGAACCCCCGAGGACGCAGTTCGCCATAATCCACAACCCCCTGCGCCTCCAAATCAACTTGCATGATCTTGCTTCGCGCTTCTGCTTCAATAATCCTCCCCAATACCCCCTCATCCGTCACCGCCCTTACCTCGCTCACACAAATCTCTTTGCCCCCGATAACCCTCACGTCTTCACCCGGATACGCTCGCCAGACCACCGGCACCCCCTGCACCCCCGAATCATCTTCATTCAATGCAAATGTGGCCTCACGCTCATAAACACCCTCGCGAAGATAGACCAATACCGTCTGCGACTCCCTGCCATCCGCCCTCTTCCTGTCACGCACCGCCCCACGCGCCCTCTCCAGACTCCGGAAGGGCTTTGCCTTCGTACCCGCAGCAGCGTCATCACCCTGCACAGACACATAAAACACAGGCCTCCCCCTCACCGGCGAACCCAGAGCCTCCTTCACATACGCAACAACCTGCTCCGCCATCAGCTCATACGCCCCCCCTCGCCAGTGAAAACCATCCCCTGCCCCCAACCTCAACTTGTCACCCATCAAACCGTACAAATCATTGATCTCTACCCCATAATGACCCATCACCTCCGCCGCAATCCCGTTGCGAGCCACAATCGTCGCGTTATGCTCGCCATCCAGCTCCGCCGGCCTGCCCTTAACCGTAATCGGCGTCGTACTGCACCAGATCAATCTAACGCTTTCACAATGCGCTCGCAGCTCCTGCACGTACGCCTCCAGCAAATCCCTATACTGCCCGTCCGGAATACGCCCGGGCTCCCACCCGTGCAAACCGATATTGAAATGAATCACATCGTAAGGCCCTTGCGCCAAAACCTTCCGCAAGTCACCCCGCAGCTCAGGACTGTTCAGGTGCAGCGGCGTAAGCCAGACATCCACATTGGCCTTGCCCTTCAAACCCGCCCCTACAGCCCCCCGATAACCATTCATAATCGAATCACCGATCAGTAACACTCGAGAAAGACACTTATCCTCCACCGAAGCCGCATAAAACCGCCAGGGACCATCACAAAAAACAAGCCCTATATCCTTACCACACGCATGCCCCCCCCCAACAAGGCTCAACAAAACCCCAAAACACAACCACGAAAGAAACACATGCCGTTTAACACGAAATGCCATGTTGAGACCTTCCTTCAATAAGACCAGAAAATACAACCTGCAAAAACCGGCGCCCAAATGAAACGATCACCCCACCCTCAACCTCACGCCACAGTCTTTCAACCTGAATGTAATACTTCCCTCATGAAACCGCAATACTGCACCAAGGCCCCTGGCACGCCGTGCACTCACTCCGCCACACGACAAAACGGCAGAACTCTACGGTACCGCGGCTCCAAACCCGCCCGCTCCGCCCACGCCTGCGGAAAACCCTCCTCACCCGGCAACAACGTGAAAACATTCTCTCGCCAGCTCATCTTCGCCTTCTCCCAGTACTCCTTCTTGGGCTCCTGCCAACCGGCCTTCCAGGGATCCCCAAAACCATACTTCTTCCAGGTATGCCCTTTCGACGGCCAGTCGCACTGATAGAATATATTCCGCTCGATCACTATGTCCGAACTGCCCGCGTCAGGCCCAAAACCCGAAACAATACCATGACCACCACGATGCCCCATCCCATGAATCAGATTGCCTCGAAAAACACCACCGTTCTGCAAACCAAGCGTATAAATGCCGGCCGCATCGCCAAGTTGTCGGCAGACATTATGAATATGATTGTATTCAATCAACGTCCCCTTCTGACTCGTCGGCTCATACCCCCAACGAAAACCCGCCGAAATACCCGAGTACGGCAAATCCGTCAACACGTTATGAGCAATACGAGTATCCTGACAAAACGCCTCAAATATACCCACCGCACCCAACAAAATGGCGCCGCACCGATGAATATAATTGTTGGACACCTCGTTGCCCACCGGCACTTCAAAAAACTCGTCCCAATCCTTGTCCAACGCATAAGGCCCGCACGCCGGCGCCCGGTGATAACCCACCATCACACCGTTGCCGCCAATATCGTAAAACTCGCAACCCACAACCTTATTCATACGACAACCAGCCCCCAGACCCAGACCCGATGTGCCCACATGTGCCACACCACAACTCTCAAACCGACAGCCGATCGCGTGATGAAACTCAATGGCCACCGGACTCGAATAACCGACATCGCTCTTCGACTTCTCCGACTGGGCCGTCTTCGCGTCGTAGTGCCCCGCCTGCACCCCCCGATACCCTATCGCTGGCAGATCCCACCCCGCATACCTGAAACGCAACCCCCGAAAAATCACATGATATACCGGCTCATTTGACCGCCCATCCAGACGCACCAACTGCTTCAAACGAGGCGCAAAAAACGCCTCATCAACAGGATTCTCACCCTCCCCCGCCTGATACGTCAACACCCCAGACCGCCGATCCAGATACCATTCCCCAGGCTCATCCACAAACGCCAACGCATGCTCAAAAAAAGCCTTCTTCCCCGGACGGCTCGTGCAACCCCGCACCCCGAACACACCATTAGGCGTCAACGTCTCCACCCTGCCCCCAGCCACCGAACCTATCAGACACCGCGTAACCGACCAGTTCTGGATAATCACCAATTCCGTCTCCTGCGAGACAAAATCACCTCCCGGCAACCCCTCCTCAAACTCTATCGCCTTGAGATCCTCCGACACCTTCGCAATCGTGTACAAGTCCTTACAAGACGCCCAGTCATCACTGTTCGGCTGACGCGACCGCCTCATACGCTTACCACCACGAAATAGCTGCCTGAACCACCACGCCCCGCTCTTCACCTCCCCAAGCTCTACCGTCCAACGTCGATGCGACTGCTCTTTCCACCCGGAAATCCGCTCCCCACCGCACAAAACAGGCTGCTCATCACCATACGCCGCATAAACAACAGGCCCATCAGCCGTCCCCGAATCTTGAGGCCCCAACACAAACGGCTCCCTGAGAATATAACGCCCCCCCCGAAGCCACACCGTGATTCCCCCCACCGCCAAGCCCTCACCCGCCTTCACCTCCCGCACCGCGTCACGGGCCCGACCCAACGTCGCAAACGGCGACCCCTTCGTCCCCACATTACCATCATCACCCCCAGGAGCCACATAAAACGCCCGCCCTTGCCCCAGCAAGCACGCCCCAGACCCCAACACCACCGACCATACCACCACCCGCAACACCACACCCTGCAAGCACAACCGCATCATCACACGCTCCCAGCACACCCCCGGTCAAAAGCAACAAATACCACTAAACGCTCCCCCCCAACCTGCCGTTCACCCGACCGCCTTGCTGAATGGCCGAATCAAAACACCATCATTACTCAGACCGCTCCCTGCCGCACAAAATGTAGCCCATCAACAACAAAAATGCCAGAAAGAACCTCCCCACCAGACCCAACACCAACCAAACCCGTCATTCCCCCAAAAGCAGCAATCCAGACACCCCCAACCATTGACCCCCGCGATCTCATCACGACGCCACCACCCCAAAACACCTTCACCGGCATACAAGAAAAGCGGGACCCGGGAAACAACATCCCAGGCCCC
>CAYNXW010000004.1:0-25958 GCA_964401265.1 uncultured Pirellulales bacterium
GCTGTTTTGGGTAATTGGGCGCGAATCAAGGAGCAGTCGCTGGCACACAGCCAGGAGGTGTACGATCAGCTGGGGGTGGGTCTGGGGCAGGAGGACGTGCGGGGGGAGAGTTTTTACAATGAGCAGTTGGGGGGGGTCATCGCGGATCTGGCCCACATGAATCAGCTGGAGGAGTCGGAGGGGGCGCAGTGCGTGTTCATGGAGGGGTTCAAGACGAAGGAAGGCGAGCCGCTGCCTTTGATTGTGCGTAAGAGCGACGGGGCGTATTTGTACGCGACGACGGACCTGGCGGCGATACGGTATCGGGTGGACGAGCTGGGGGCGGCGCGGATTATTTACGTGACGGATTCGCGACAGAAGCTGCACTTTGACATGGTGTTCGGCTGTGCGCGGCAGGCGGGCTGGGCGGGCGAGGCGGTGCAGCTGGAGCATGTGCCGTTTGGCAGCGTGCTGGGGCCTGACTGCCGGCCTTTGAAGACTCGCGAGGGAGAAAACATCAAGCTGAAGGATCTGTTAAGCGAGGCCGAGTCGCGGGCGTTGCAGATTGTGCAGGATAAGAATCCTGATTTAAGTGACGAGCAGAAGCGTCGTATCGCCCGTGCGGTGGGGATCGGGGCGGTGAAATACGCGGATCTTTCGAGCAATCTGGTGGCGGACTACGTGTTCGACTGGGACAAGATGCTGGCAATGGAGGGCAACACGGCGCCATATATGCAATATGCGTATGCACGGGTGCAGAGTATTTTTCGCAAGGGGGGCATCGACCCGGCGGCATTGCTGGGCGGCGAGGCGTCGCTGTTGCTGGAGGCGAGCGAGGAGTATGAACTGGCCAAGCGGCTGTTGCGATACAGCGAGACGGTGGAGAGCGTGGCGCGGGATTTGCGGCCCCATTTGCTGACGAGTTATCTGTTCGAGTTGGCGCAGGCGTTCAGCAGTTTTTACACGAACTGCCCGGTGCTCAAGGCGACGGGGGATACGCGGGCGACGAGGTTGTTGTTGTGCTACCAGACGGCGCGGACGCTGCGTCATGGTCTGGGTATGCTGGGGATAGAGACGATCGAGCAGATGTAAGGGGTAGAGGTCGAGAGGGCGGCCCTGCTGTTTTTTTGGCGGCGTCGTGCGGAACTGCTGAGGAAGGGGGCTAGCGGCTTGCGGTTTTGATGGTCTGTTGGGGTGGGTGGGTCGCCTGCAGGACGCTGGCGAGTTCTTCCTGTAGAGCATTGTAGTCGGCGTCATGCAAGGAGGGGAACAATTCGGCGGGGTTTTCACCGTAGCCGGCCCAATTGGCCAACAACCACTCAAAGACCCTGTTGCTCAGTTCCGTCGTCATAGGCGGTCACCATTCCTTGAAAGCGCTAAGAGGGCGCATAGAGGCTGATTATGTCACAGGTGTTGCAGAACGTTAGATGACACTGTAGATTGGCTCGCCGACACATCAGAACGTCCGACTGTTCAGTCTCTACATTAGCAAACGAGGGCGGAGACTGTCAAGGGTTATTTGGCCTAATTTGCAGAGAATGCTAAGATGCGTTGGTAGCGGCAGGGGGTATTGCGGGCAAGGTACGGGGGGGGCGTGAAGCAGGGGAGTGGAGGTTGGATACATGTCAAGGATTTGCCCGGCGTGCCGGCAAGTTGTATACTATAGACAATGGTTAGGCTCCGGGGCGAGAGGAAGTTGCCCTGTCGTTCTAACCGTTATATTCGGTACAGGTTATACGTGTACGTCTGGAGACGTGTATGCGCTGGCATAAGATGATAGTGTTGGTGGCGTTGGGATGGTTGGTTGGCGCGCAAGTGGACGGTGTTGCCTGGGGGCAGGTTTACGGGTCGGCCATTTCGCAAGGGCTTCGTTCGTGGTCGGTGAACGCTCCGCGTGGCTCTTCGACTCTGGGGAGTTTTCGTCGCTATTCGACGGGTATTTCGGGCGATCAGTTTCAGTTGCCGACGAGGAATCCGATGTATGTGAATAACCGGGCGGCTCCCTCTTTGCGGCCGCGCATGACGGTTGGAGGCCAGCTGCGGGCGTCGGCGTCGTTGCCCAGAGCGGGATCGGGGACGCTGCGTAGCTGGGGGGGCATGTCGCGAGTGAACAATTCACTAGGCGGCAATGGGGCTTTGGGCCTGCTGGCGAGCAGTCAGTCGGCGGGGACGGCGTTGGGGAGGCCGCAATATTCGAGGGGAGCTCGTGTGTCCTGGCCGGTGAGGCGCAGGCGGTTGCCGATTTCGTATTATGATACTGGCCGGGCCAGAGCCGGCTCATGGCCCGGACGTGGTCGCAGCGACGTGATGGGTTCACAATCACTGGCTGGGGCGCGTAGCATTATTGACGCAAAGGCGTTGGGGACGGATCGCGATGTGTTTGGCCCCGGGGGCACGCTGGGGCGTAGAACGCTGGCACATCGAGCGGGGATGGGACCTGTCGGCATGCGTGGTCAGGGGTATGGCGGGCTGCTAACGGATCGTTCGAGCCGCTTTGTGCCGCGTTGAGGGGTGATTGACGGGGGTGCCAAGGGTGTTGAGCAGGTTTGAGGGCAGGCGGTTGTCGGCGGTGCTTGCGGTGGCGGTTTCCGAGGGGGTATTCGGTTCGGCAGCGGGGGTATTTTTATCGGCGGGGGGAGGTGTCTTGACGGCGTGATGCTCGTGGAGGGAGGCTTTGGGGTAGTTGTATCGCCAGTCAACATAGAGCACGGTCGCGACCATAAGCATCACGATCGCCAGCGGTCCGGCGACGACGAGCGTAGCAGGGGGCAGTTTGGCGTTGGCACCGTTAGTCTTTCTTACCATGGCGGTCTCACTGAAAAGCGGCAAGGCGTGTGGCAGCATAACGCAGAGCTGCGGGCCGGCCGGTAACGAACGGTCAGGGACTGTCGGTCACAGCAGAGAGGAGTTGCGTCTTGATGCCGATAGAGGCCAAGGTGACGGGTCCAGTGTAGGCTTGTGATCGGGGGTTGAGAAAGCCCTTTTTGAGAGCGGCGAAGGTGATGGTGCGGGCAGCCTTGACAGCCAGTTCGAGGGGTTCGCCGGTATCGCAGTCGAGGCCCGAGGGGATGTCCAGGGCGACGACGGGCGTATCGAGGGCATTGATGGCTTCGATGGCACTGCGGATAGGCTGACGGGGCGGGCCGGAGGTGCCTGTGCCCAGGAGGGCGTCTACAACGAGGCAGGCGTTGCGGGCGGTTTGTTCGATTTTGGTTTGGAGCTGGCTGGGGGGCAACTGGTGGAGGAATTCGACAGGCAGGGCCATCTTCTGGATTATGGCCAGGTTGGCGGCTGCATCGCTGCCGGGGTCGCGAGGGACGGCACAGGCCAAGACATGGACGGGGATGTCGACGTTGGCGAGGTGGCGAGCGACGACAAAGCCATCGCCGGCGTTGTTGCCGGCGCCGGTGACGATACAGACAGGCCTGTCCGCCACGGGCTCCAGGGCGGAGAGGATGTGGCGGGCAGCGGCGGAGCCGGCGTTTTCCATGAGCACCAGGCCGGTGAAGCCGAAGCGGTCGATGGCGACCTGGTCGCAGGCACGCACCTGTTGGCGTGTCAGGACGGGGCCTTGAGATCGCGATGTTTGTTGTGCCATAGTGGCACTATAGCGAGCGATGAAGGTGCGTCAAGTAGGCTGGTGTAGCTGGGCGATTGACCGGCTGGGTGGGCAGGGTTAGAATCGGGGGCATGGCCCTGGAAATAGAAGCGAAAATCAAGGTGGCGGATTTTGAGGGGATTCGTCGGCGTCTGGAGGCGTTGTCAGCGTGTTTTGAGTCTGCGGTGGTGCAGGTTGACACGTTTTACGACGGTTGCGAAGGCGGTCTGAGGGATGCGGGGTGTGGGCTTCGAGTGCGTCGAGAGAGGGCGGGGTCGCTGAGGCGGTCTTTGCTAACGTACAAGGGGCCGCGACACGAAGGGCCTTACAAGGTACGTGAGGAGATCGAATTCGGGGTAGGTGACGCGTCGCTGGCAGGTCAGCTGCTGGAGCGTCTGGGGATGTCGCGGGTACTGGTAGTGGAGAAGCAGCGGCAGGTGGCACGTGTGGAGCGTTGCCAGGTGTGCCTTGATGAGGTGAAAGGGCTGGGTCGTTTTGTGGAGATCGAGGGGCCCAGCGTGGAGGCGGTTTCGCAGGTGAGGTCTCTGCTGGGGCTGTCGGAGGCGCCGGTCATTCAGCAGGCTTACGCCACGCTGCTGAGTGAGCGGGGGTTGGGCACGCCGTCGGATTAGGGCAGGGCGGCCGATAACTATTTTGTTTTTTGCGTTGGTGGGGCCTGTCGCGTATAATGCGGCGGGTTTGGCGGCATTCAGGGGCCGGGTAAGCCCTGTAACGCTTTTGCAGAAGTCACGTTGCGTGGAAGCAAGGAGCCTGGCGGTGTCGATGAGAGTAATCGCGGTGGCCAACCAGAAGGGCGGGGTGGGTAAGACGACGACCGTGGTGAACGTGGCGGCGGCGTTGGCCGACCAGGGGCGTCGGGTGATTTTGATGGACTTTGATCCGCAGGCGCACCTGACGACGTATGTGGGTACTGATCCTACGGCGGTGGAGCGGTCGAGCCACGACGTACTGACCGGGGGTGCTTCTCTGGGGGAGTCGCTGCTGGGCATTCGGGAGGGTATTTCGCTGTTGCCTGCCAGTCTGGATTTGGCGGCGGCGGAGCAGGAGCTGGTGGCGGTGGTAGGGCGAGAGACGGTGCTGCGTGACGCACTGGCAGCCTTTACCGAGCCTTATGATTACGTATTCATTGATTGTCCGCCATCGCTGGGTCTGCTGACGCTGAACGCGTTGAGTGCGGCCCGGGAGGTGTTTATCCCGCTTCAGCCGCATTTTCTGTCGCTGCAGGGGCTGAGCCAGTTGCTGGAATCGGTCATGCTGGTGAATCAGCGTATCAACCGCGATCTGAAGGTGACGGGGCTGCTGTTTTGCATGTACGATTCGCGGACGTCGCTTTCGGGTGAGATCGTGCGTGACGTGGAGGCTTTTTTTGCCGGGCAGCGAGAGGCGGAGGTGCCGTGGCGAGATATTCGGATTTTCGAGACACGCATTCGAGGCAATATCAAGCTGGCGGAGTCGCCCAGCTACGCGAGCACCATTTTCGAGTACGCGCCCGGGTGCAATGGTGCGTTGGATTATGCGTCATTGGCAGGCGAGATAGAGGCGATGTGCGGTAGGGGCGAAGCAGTGGCGGGGCAGGCAGAGGCAGCGGAGAAGGCGGGGGGAGCATCGGCGGCGTTGGGCAGGCCGAGCGAACCGGCGATGAATGAGGCAGAGCCAGAACATGGCGATGCAGCGGTCGAGGCGACGGCGGCGTGTGAGCCATCAGCGGTCGAGGCGTGTGAGCCATGCCCCGCGGAGGCAGGGGCAACGGCGTCTGACGTTGCTGGCGGGCAGGCGATGGAGCCGGTGTCGGAGGCAGCGGCGGGCGACTCGGCGGGGTTGGGTGCAAGCGAAGGGTTGGCCGAGCCGCCAGTGGGTGGGTCGTTTGCGGAGGCGCCTTCGGTGATGGAGGGGCGTGACCCGGTCTTGCGTAGAGGGGACGAGGGTGGCCGAAGGGCAATGGGGACCGAGCCGAACGGTCAGGGCATCTGACGTGACGGGACGGGGGCCAGCAATTCCAAGGGTACGTGGCACAGCGGCGGAATGAGAGGGTCGTGCTGCAATCGTACGAACAGGGCGCCACGAGCCGGCGTAGCAGGATATGAGGGCGCGGTGGGGTGCACCTGCCGGTGGGACATGCCCAGCCAAGGTACGTTCCAGGGGCGGCGGTGAGGGCATGCTCGGTTGCCAAGGGGGCAGGGGACGTATAATAGAGCGAAGAAGGGCGTTTGCTGATGGGCGAGTGTTAGAACGAGCGAGAGCAAGTGTCGATAGGAGCTTCATGGCCTCACTACGCAGAATTCTTCCGTGGCTTGTCTTGGCGTTATATTGGCCGGCGTTGTTTACCGGGACGCACATTCCGCGTATGCCGCAGGTTCAGATCGCCAGACATGACCTGGCGCTGCATTTTGGGGCGTACATGGTGCTGACGGTCCTTTATTGGCTGGCGCTTTACCGGCGGGCGCGGCCTGATTGGCGTCGTAAGGCCTTTTACGTCGTGGTGGGGCTGATGGCTGCGTATGGGGCGTTGGACGAGCTTTCGCAGACGCTGGTGGGGCGGCATTGCGACGTGGCGGATTGGCTGGCGGACGTGAGCGGGGCGTTGGTGGGGCTGGGGCTGTTGTATGCGCTGCGTAGCTGGCGGGCGTGGCTGGTGGGGTATTGGGGGGGGTTGTTCGTGGTGACACATTGGCCGTTCGAGAACGCACCTTGGGGGCAGTCGCCAGCGGGGTGGACGGGGTTGGCCGTGGTGCTGGTGGTGGGGGCGTATGCGGTGCTGACCGTGCTTTGGTGGCGTAGCTGGCAGAAGGGAGGTGCGTTAGCGGGCAGAGGGCTGGGGCTGGCGACGCTGATCGTGCTGCCGGGCTATGCGTTGCTGGGGGAATTGGTGAGCGTGGGCATGGGCCGGGTGTTTGAGTGGGGCGTTTTGATCGGGGCGTGGGCGGGGGTGCTGCTGGGCGTAGTGCTGGCAGCGGTGCTGGCTCGGACGCGGTGGGGTGGTCGCGTGGCGGCGCAGGCCTTGGCGGGCGTTGTGGGGCAGGAGGCCTGATTGCGGCGAAGAGGGGGTTGGTCGGCTACAGGCCGGCGGGGCCGGCGGCGGGTTTGGCGGTGGCAGAGCGGTTGGTCTGGGCGACGGGGTCCTGGGTGAGGCCATGGGGTTTCGAGGCAGGGGCGGGGCGGTTGTCGGCGGCGTTCATGGCTTGAATGAGGGCGTGGTGCACCTTGAGGGGTTCACGAATGTGTTGCCAGAGCGCCTCGACGGAGCCGGTGCCTGCGGTGGCAAACTCGATCGTGCCCAGCCGCAAGACACGTTCGAAGAAGCCCAGGACGAGGAAGGTATTCTGGAGTCGGCTCAGTGCGCACTGGAAGATGTCGATGGTGAAGACGCCGCGGATGCGGATGACGCGATGATCGGTGAGGACGTAACTTCGGCTGGCCCACTGGAGCACGGCAAAGCCGACGCGTGCGAGCATGACGATGCCGGCGGCCTCGACGACGTAGACGTCCAGTCGCTGCACGTGCAGTAGGGGGCCCAGCCAGAGGGCGAGCCCGGCCAGGGCGGCACCGACGAGCACGGTACGTAAACTCAGGAAGGCAATGGTCCACAACGAGGGTTTGATCGCGAAGATCACAACCTCGTCATCGGCCAGGAGATCGCTGGGGAGCAGATCGTTAATGTTGGCCTTGCGTTCTGACATTGCCTGCTGATCAGCCATGATGTGATTATACCACAACGCCAGGGGCAAACCAAGCGGGAGGCTACTGTTTGGTGCGAGAGGGACGGTCGCGTCTGAGCCACGTGGCAGGGTCACTTGCGGTCGAGCTCACGGCGGGGCAGAAACAGGCGGGCGGTGACGGGATAATGGTCGGAGGGGTAGCGGCGGGCCTGGTGGGTGCGGATGATGGCGGCGTCGAGCACGTGGAACCGATCGGCGGGGATGAGGATGTGGTCGATTTTGGCGCCGCCGGTTCGGCCGGTGAAGGCATGAAAGGTGCCAACGTCGCTGGCGTCGGGATGGCAAAGCCGGAAGGAATCGAGCAGAGGCCCGGGTAAGCCGGGTGAGGGATCGGGGCTCTTGAGGTAGCCGATGGCGGGGTTGTCTTCGGCGGCGTTGAAATCGCCCATGAGGACAAAGGGCTCGTCGTGGGGTCTTTGGGCGACGCGTTGGGCGAGCAGTTGCACGCTCTTCTCGCGGGAGGGCTGTGAGACGTGGTCGAGGTGGACGTTGTAGACGTAGAAAGCCTGTCTGGTGGCCAGGTCACGCAGGCGGGCCCAGGTGCAGATGCGACAGAGCTCGTTGCCCCAACTGGTGGAGCAGACGGTCTCGGGGGTGTCAGAGAACCAGAAGGTGTTGCCATCGAGCAGTTCGAAGCGGTCGGCGTTGTAGAGGATGCAGGCATATTCGCCCCGGGTGGCCCGTCCTCGTGGCCGACACCGACTTCGCTGTAGTGAGGCAGGTCGTGGCGAATCTGGTCGATCTGGAAGCGCAGGGCCTCCTGGAGGCCGATCACGTCGGCACCGGCGTTGCGTAGCAGGTCGATCACTTGCTGGCGACGGTTGTCCCAGCGGTTCTGACCGTCCTGGGCGGTTCCGTAGCGGATATTGAACGTCATGACATCGAGCATGACGCGGGCAGACACAGGCTGGGTGCAGACCTGGCAGGTTTGGGTATAACAGCCACCCAGGAAGACCAGTATTGCCAGCAGCAAACGTAACAGGGTATTTCCGGTCGTGCGACTCACGGGAATGCTCCTTGTGTTGCAGAGACCAAAGGGTGCACGCAGGCGATGGCACAAAGAGGGGCAGCGAGTTTTTGCCTTACGGGGCGGCACACTTGCGGCCCTGATTTTTGAAGAGGAAGAGCCCTTCCTGGCCTGGAGCGAGAATATCCTTCCAGCCGTTACCGTCGACATCGGCAATCCAGAAGTAGTTGCCGACACCACTGGCGTTGCCGGCGGGCCCACAGTCGAGCACGACGCGTGTGAACTTGCCGCCGTTGATATCGAAGTAGTAGACGCCAACGGGGTCTTCGGCGCCGGGGTCTTTGCCGAGGTGGGCGTGGTAGCGTTTGCCGGTGACGAGTTCGGGCTGCCCATCGTTGTCGACGTCGGCCAACTGCACGTCATGGTATTGGCTACGTTTGGGGTCGATCTCATGCTTGACCCAGGTACGCTTGTCGCCGTCGGGTCGCTGCTCGTACCAGTTGAGTCCGTAGCCGTGGGCCTGTCCCTCGATGAGGTCGGCGTGGCCGTCGCCATTGACATCATGAACAAGAACGGGAATGCTGGTGACGCCGAGGTCGAAATCGGCATGAAAGGTCCAGGGTTGGTCCCAGGTTTTTTCGGGCGCTTCGAGCCAGCCGGTGGGGATGATGAAATCGCCGCGGCCGTCGCCATTGACATCCCCGAAGCCCAGGCCGTGTCCGGCACCGCTGTCCTTGAGGATGTGTTTTTTCCATTTTCCGGTAGGTTTGCCGTGCTCATTGCGTAGTAGCCTGTAGACCGCTACCTTGCCGGCAGCATTGGGGCAAGCCTCGACGTGTCCGTCGCCGTCGACATCCCAGAATCGCATCGTTTCGATGGGGCCACACTCGTCGATGTCATGGACGGTCCAGGGGGTGGTCTGGCCCTTGGGGTTTTCGCGCCAACGGAGCGTCTTACCCCACCAGCCGCCGGTGACCACGTCGGTGAAGCCGTCGCCGTTGACGTCGAGGGGGTAGTCGCAGAAGTCGTCGTAATAGGCCTTTTCGGCGAGAAGGTCACACATTTTGTGCCGGGTGGTAAAGGCGGGCCCGACGAACCAGTATTCGCCGCTGACGATGTCCAGGCTGCCGTCGTTGTTGACGTCAAAGGCAGTGGCGGCCTCGTAAGTGACCGCGCCGATCTTGACGCGAAGGAACTCCACGGGCATTTCAGCCCAAGCGAGCTGGCCAGCGAGCAAGCAAGCGCCGACGACACACAGACAACCTGTTCGATAAGACATTTCCAACGCCTTTCCGTTGCGTCCGCTGTCCCATATTTCAGCGTCTAACAAGGGGACCGGACGCTCGCCGGGGGCGGCATGACTCGGTCTGTTAGCAACCGGTAGCCTCCATTGCGGCGGAGCGGGACAATTCAAACTGGCATCAGGCCGGGGAGGCTGGCATAATAGCCCACATGAAAACTATTGTAACGGGAACGGTGGGTCTCGACAAGGCACCCTATCTGGCAGAAGTGAATCGGCTGGCCGAGCAGGCGGCAACGCCCTTGACGCTCTGTCACGTGGGCAGGCAGATGTACGCCGAGGCACCGGACGTGGCGGCGGGTCGGATCCTGGATTTGCCGTTGTCGCGGCTGCACTTGCTGCGGCGGTCGGTGATCAAGGACATTCTGAGCGAGGCCCAGACGGCGGAGAACCTGATCGTGAACACGCATGCGACGTTTCGCTGGCGGCACGGGCTTTTTCCGGCGTTCGATTTTGATCAACTGGTGCAACTCGACGCCGACGTGTACGTGTGCCTGATGGACACGGTGGACGTGCTGCACGCACGGCTGCTACGGGACCATCAGATCGACCACTCGCTCAAGGACCTGCTGGTCTGGCGTGAAGAGGAGACGCTGGCGACGGAAATGATGATGATGGGGGCGTCGTTGCGGCGTTCGGGACGGCCGGCGCGGTTTTACGTGATGGCCGCGGGTCGTCAGCCCAGCACGGCAGAGATGTTCTACCGGCTCATCATGGAGCCCCATCGTCGCAAGGCATATGTGAGTTTTCCGATGACGCACGTGGCGGACCTGCCGGAGATCCAGGCGGAGATAGACGGTTTTCGCCAGGCGCTGCGGAAGTGGTTCACGGTATTCGACCCGGCGGACATGGAGGAGTATCAGTTGTACCGGGACGCACGGACGGCGTCGGAATTGGGCCAGCGAACGGTGACGGTAGAGGTATTGGGCGAGCCGTTGGCCTTCGATGTGAGCGAGATCATGCAGGTGGCCGGCGACATCCACTCGCAGATTTACGCACGGGATTTCATGTTGATCGATCAGTCGGACATGATCGTCAGCTTTATTCCCGAGCTTCCCGGCGGAGCACCGGGGCTGTCGAGCGGGGTCGAGCGTGAACTGCAGCACGCCCACGAGGCAACCAAGGACGTCTACGTGGTCTGGCGACCCAAGGCACAACCGTCGCCGTTTGTTACCGAGACCGCCACGCGTGTGTTCCGATCCATGGACGAGGCGTTTGATTACTTCGATGCGATGGGGCAAGAGAACCGGGCTTGAAAAGAAGCGTAAGGCAGCGGTTTTGTATACTTTGTCAATCGAGACACAACTGGTAAACTAACGCCGAAGAATCTGGTTGCAGGTCTATGCAATCACATCCAGCTCTTGTGGGCCAAGGGACGTCGGGTCTGACGCACCAGGAGCTCGCAATTCGTTGTAGATGGCGAGGAATTTATCGTAAGCGACGCCGTTGCCCCTGGGCGGGGAAAGCTCCCCGAAAGAATTAGCCTCGGTAAGTGCCTGCGTAAGTTCTTCCAGGCCGGCCTGAAAAGTGGCCGTCAGAGTGGCGATGAAATCGCTCATAGCGTCGCCTGGGCCGGCGGTGGCATCGGGGTCTTGCTCGGCCGTCTCGACAGAGCCAGCGGCCTCGGCGGTGGCGGGATCCGTGATTACCTCAACATCGGCCAGGGCGAGCGCGGGTTGCTGGGGAGCCTGCAGCGCTGCCACCAGCGTATCGAAGGCGGCACTTACGCCGGAGAGCAGGGCCTCTTGCGAGGGCGACTCGGCTTGGAGGAAGTCTGCTTTCGCCAGGTTGACTGCCTGCTTGAAGGTTTCCAACGCGACTGCCGTTTCTTCCTCGGTGAGATCGCCGGTTTCCGGATAGGCCGACAGGGCGTCCCTGGTGGATTGGACGATGGTGTCCATTTGCTTTTCGGCAAGAGAGTGTGTCTGTGCGGAAGCGGCTGCACTGAGTTCGTCAAAGAAGTTGATGCGCAGCCTCACGTCCGCCACGCCCTTGAAATGCCCTTGCTGCAAGTGGCGGACAACACCCTTCTGATGGTCGTCGCCTTGGAGAGGCAAAGGTTGGGTTTCAGAGACATTGTGGGCCTGAGCGACCTCTTTGCTCTTGTGACGGTGCGGGACCTTGTCTGGTCCTATAACGTACGGTGCGTTTGAGCCTACAGCATTAACCTGCATCGACAACCTCCTACGGGGCTTTTAGTCGCAGCTTTCAGGACAGAACCGTCGTGCCTTTTACGGGAATATCGGCAAATTCTCTGCCGGTCATTGCAATACGACTCGAAAACCGCTAGCACGTTGTAAGATGCGTAGAACTTGCAGCATTACGGTTGCGGTAGTCCGATAATCTCCGTTAGACCAAGCCCCTGCAGTGAGGAGCCAAGAAAGCGAGATGAATGAGCCTATGAATTTTCAGTCTAACCCGGCTGCGACGGAGCTCGCGGGCCGTATTGATCACACGCAGCTCAAGTGCGAGGCGGGCCGAGTCGCCATCGAGCAACTCTGTGGTGAAGCCGGCGCGTACGGTTTTGCCAGCGTCTGCGTGCATCCCTGTCACGTGCGTTATGCGGCCGAGCTGCTCAAGGGCCAGGCCAGCCGGGTCGGCAGTGTGGTGGGATTTCCCTGGGGTGTGAACCATACGCAGGTCAAGCGGGCCGAGGCGGCCCAGGCCATTGCTGACGGGGCGAGCGAGTTGGATATGGTGGTGAACTTGCCGGCGGTGTTTGACGCGAACTGGGCATATGTCCGCCGAGACGTCGCAGAGGTACTCTGCGAGTGCCGTCGCGGCAAGCAGGCCGTCACGCTTAAAGTGATCCTGGAGACGGCCGCCCTGGACCAGTCGACCAAGGTTACCCTGTGTGAACTGCTGGGGGAGGTGGGGGTGGATTACCTCAAGACTAGTACAGGTTTGCACGCGGCCGGCGGTGCGACGGTGGAGGATGTGGCCCTGTTGGATGGCCACCGTGGGCCCTGCAAGGTCAAGGCCGCGGGGGGGATTCGCGATTTGGCTACCGCGCAGGCCATGCTGCAGGCGGGTGCCGACCGTCTGGGCACGTCCTCGGGCGTGGCCATTGTGCAGGCCGTTGTGAAGTCGTGATCAGCCGGACGGGGGCCGTTCGACGCGCATGCAAAAGCACCCGAAGCGGTCTTCGGGTGCCATGAGAACGGTGTTGCCGGTGCCGGTGTTGACACACCAGATTTTGGAAGAACCGGGTGTCAGCACAGGGGCGTCGAAAAGCGACCTGGCTGCATAACTGCTTATCCAGCCAAGACTTCTCGCATCGGCTGGTTATGATTTACGGTGTCTGACCTTCCAGCGGGCTCGACGTTTCTTGGAGCCGACCTTGCGCCGACGTCTGGGCTTACTCATGCATATCTCCTGACGAGTCGTTAACGGAACAACAAAACAATAACTGGTATGCTGGACACACCGTTTGATGTACCCAGTGGGGGCATTATAGGGGTTGGCCCGGCCCAATGCAAGGGGCGTTTCTCATCGGCCGCGTAGAACCGCCAAGCCAGGAGGCGGATAGCCCGGCGGCTGGTGCATCAAGAGGCGGCAGGGCTTGGCTTGACAACCAGTTAAAGGGCATTTAATATCCTTGGGTGAACGAAGTGAATTCGCGCTTGGCCGGGTGGTTTTTTAGTGTGTTGGCAGGGCTGCAGTATCGCCCCGTCGACCGGTTACGCCGCGAACTCAACACCAACACTCCCTAGTAAGGACAAGCTGCTATGGCCAAACACGAAGGCAAGACAATCCTCATTGTTGACGATGACGCCGATATCGTCACCGCAATCAAGGAAGCGTTAGACGATTTTGGCACGACTATCTCGAGCACGGGCAACGGCAACGCCGCGGTGGACATGATCCAGAAGAATCCACCGGATCTGCTGATATTGGACCAGATGCTGCCTGGACGTAGCGGATTTCTGGTTTTGGAAAAGATTCGGCCGATGCGCAAGCAGACAGGCAAGCCCCCGGTGATCATGATAACGGCCAATCCTGGGGCGCGTCACAAGGTCTACGCCGAGACGCTGGGCGTCGACGCGTACATCAACAAGCCGTTCCGCATGGACAAGCTGATCAACGCCGCGGACGATCTGCTGGCCAAGGCGTAATGGCGTAGGGACGAGCGCTGCGACGGCCGCCCTGGCCGGGCGACTAACCATCGTTCGTTGGCACCCATTCGGGCTGCGGCCCTAGCGGTGTGGGCAAGGCTGCCCCAGCGACCTGAGGGCCAGGACTCTGTAGACAACGTTCAAACAGCCGATCGTAGTTGCCGAGGGCGCGGTCGGCTGCGCTCTTGCGCGGCGGTCGAGCCCACCGGACTGTCGCGTCTGGATGAGCAGGGCCGGCACCGACAGAAAGCGTGATTTGGCAACACAACCGCTTGCAGCACAAGACTTTAGACGAATACTGCTGATCAAGCCCAGCAGCCTGGGCGATGTTGCGCGGACGCTACCTATCCTGGCGGGCCTGAGGCAGCGCTATCCGGAGGCCCACATCAGTTGGATGCTCCGGCCAGACTGTGCCGAGCTGGTGCGGGGGGCAGCGGGGCTGGACGACATCATCGACTTTGACCGGCGCCGGTTCGGGAAGATGTACTACCATTGGGCGGCGGCACGTGATTTTCGTCGTTTTTTGGGCCGTCTGCGTGCCGAGCGATTCGACTTGGTGCTTGATTTGCAGGGCTTGTTTCGCAGCGGGTTCATGGCCTGGGCCAGCGGCGCAGCGGTACGGGTGGGTTTCGACAACGCCCGAGAGTGTGCGGGGATTTTTTACACGCATAAGATACGGGCAGGCGCCACACCGGAACACGTGGTGGAGAGCAATTGGCGTTTTGCCGAGTTTCTGGGTTTTGGGCGTGGCGAAAAGGTCTTTGCTGTGCCTATACCCAATTCAGCACGGCGAGAGGTGGAGACGTTGGTCGGCGAGGAGGCCCTTTCGCGAGCGGGCGGATATGCTGTATTGCTGGCGGGCGGGACCGCGTCGGCGAAATGTTGGCCCCCGGAGCAATTCGGCGTGCTTGCGGCGCGGCTGAGGCTGACGTATGATATGGGGGTCGTGCTGCTCGGGACCGGTCAGCAGGAACAGGCTATCGCCGCACAGGTGGCCGAGCGAGCCGAGCACGGCGTGGTCAATCTGGTGGGCAAGACCAGCCTGAAGGAGGCAGCGGCCGTTCTGGAACGGGCACGGGTTGTGGTGGGCAATGATTCGGGGCCTTTGCACATAGGGGCCGCCCTGGCCGTCCCGACGATTGGGCTGTACGGGCCCACCAACCCGCTTGTGGTAGGCCCTTACGGGCAGATGGACGGCGTCGTAGAGGCCGGGCCTCAGGTCGAACGCGATCGACGCTACAGTCGTCGGACAGAACATCAGATGTCGAATATCGGCGTTGAAGACGTACTTCAGGCCATTGAACGCAAACTCAGCCGGTAGAAACGCTGGCCTTGGACATATCATGATCTCGATACGCGGAGCGATACGTCGGGCAGAACTGTTTTTGGTCTACAAGGTCCTGCGGGCCGATGACAGTCCACGTCGGTTAGCACTGGGCGTGGCCACCGGGGTGTTTGTGGCCTGGACGCCCACGATCGGGGGGCAGATGATCCTGGCGTTTTTCCTGGCCATGCTGCTCCGGGCCAACGCCCGCGTGGCCGTGCCTGTGGTCTGGGTGTCCAATCCGCTGACCCTGGTGCCGATCTACCTGCCCAACTACTGGTTGGGACGCAAGCTGTTGGGGTTGCTGGGCATGCCGAGCAATTTCTGTTGCGACAACGCCGTAAGCTATTTATTGGAAAACCTTTACAGTCCGAAGCTAGCCATCACCCGGCTGTTCGAGGCCTCCTTCTGGCATGAGCTGGCACGCATGTTGTTGGCCATTTCGGGCGACTTGTGGCTGGGCAGCGTGATCATCGGATTGCTCGTGGCGGTGGTATCGTACATAATGATGTATAAGTTTATAGTCTGGTATCGAACCAATCATCCCAGCGCTCGCCGGTTTGTGGCCCGGCTGATGCGTCGGCATCGTGAGAAGGCATGACGAAACAGAACGATAAGCAGAAGATGGCGAACGCTCCGTCGGCACCGGTGGCCTCGATCGAGTGGTCGCACCCGTTAGAGGCCTGGGTCAAGAAGGACTGGGTCCGCTGGGTGATGCAGAAATTGGCGGCTGATCGACATGGAACAGCCCGGCCTCACCTCGAACGGGCCTTAGCCAGCTACGGCGATCCCCACGCCCCACTGCACGAAAGGCTGGCTTACTGGCCCATTCACAAGATCATCGACCGCATGGGCGGCGCGGGAAAACGTGAGCAGCTCTACCAGAAACTGGGAGGCCATCCGCCCACCCTGCGGGGGATCGTCGCCACGACGCGCAGCGTAGCCCATTTCGGGCTCAGCACACCCCAGCGATGGCTTAATCCGCTGTTTGTGGTATGGAACTTCACCGACCGATGCAACCTGCACTGCCGCCACTGTTATCAATCGTCAACCAATCGGCCCGCCCGCAAGGAGCTGACCCTGCGGGAGAAACTGGCGGTGCTCGACGAATTCGGGCGTAACTATGTCGCCATGGTGGCCTTTGCCGGGGGCGAACCCACCCTCAGCAAGGATCTGGAGCCCGCCCTGCGACGCTGCGCTCGTTATGGCATTCACACGTCGCTGGCGACACACGGGGGCCTACTGACCGCCGAGCGATGTGACAGCCTGGCCGAGGCCGGTCTGCGTTACGTCGAGGTCTCGCTGGATTCGGTCGATCCGGAAAAGCATAACCGTTTTCGCGGCGTGCCGGGCGCGTGGCGACAGGCGGTACAGGGCATTCGCAATGTGGTGGCCCATCCGTCGCTGCGGGCAGGCATCGCCATGTGCGTGACCCAGCAGAATCTCGCCGAAGTCGAGCCAATGCTGGAGTTTGCCGAGGAACTGGGGGTGAGCTGTTTTGCCCATTTCAACTTCATTCCGACGGGCCGAGGGGCCGGCATCGAGAAGGAGGATATCTCTCCGCAGCAACGGGAAGAGCTGCTCATGCTGTTGCGTGACTGGATGAACAGCCGCCGACTGGGAGTCATCAGCACCGCTCCGCAATTTGGCCGAGTGTGTCTCAGCGGCGACGATAACGAAAGCATGATGTCCTGCTCGCATGCGGGCAACGCCGCCGGCGTCAAAGCGCGAGTGGTGGCCAAATATCTGGGCGGCTGCGGCGCGGGCCGAACCTACGCCTGCCTCCAGCCCAACGGCGACGTGACGCCTTGCGTCTACATGCCCAAACGCATCATGGGTAACATACGCGAGAAGAGCTTCACCGAGACCTTTCAGCAGAGTCCCTGGTGGGATCTGTTCTGCAACCGGCAGGAACGCGAGGACGCCTGCGGGACGTGCGAGTATCGGCTCTATTGCGGCGGCTGCCGGGCACGAGCGGACGCCTACTTCAATCGACTCGACCACGCGGACCCGGGCTGCATTCGTAATCTGGACCACTGGCATAAGCTGACACAGGCCGGCGGCGCGGCCCCGTCATGCACTCCCGCCACGGTGAGTCTGACTCCCTAGCCCGACGAACCACGCTTCGGGCCCCGTCACCCTTCCACGAACCGCTGTTGCACAGAACCGCCACGGCCGGCGCCACGGCCCCGACTGCATCACCATGGCTCGGCCCTGCCAGCGGTTTCGCCGGCAATTGACGCGGGCCAAGGCCTCAGATATAATGAGGCGAGTAGCGACGCGGCTGAGGGGACCACGGCGTAGCGGGGCACAGGACGTGCTCCAAGCGTGAAAAGAAACACCTACCCGGAGAGTTACCGTGAGTCGAAAAGACCGTTTTTACGCATTGGTGGTAGCGGTACTGGCCATAGCGACCTTGCTGAACGTTTCGGCCGCGCGGCGGGACGGTTTTTCCCTGTTCGACCCCCTGGTGGACGTTACGCATCTGATTCACAAATACTACGTGGACCAGACCGACGACGAACAACTTGCCGTCGGGGCCATCAACGGCATGCTCCACGAACTCGACCCCTACAGCGAGTACATTCCCGCCGAGTCGCTTGATGAATTCCAGAAACTCACCAGCGGCTCCTACGAAGGCATCGGCACCGCCATCGACATGGAAGAGGGCTACATTACCATTATCTCGCCGTTTGAGGATTCCCCCGCTTACAAGGCGGGCGTCCTGCCGGGTGACAAGATTCTCGAGGTCAACGGCCGCAGCACCAAGGGGTGGACGGCGACGCAAGCCGTCCAGGAACTGACCGGCCCGGCCGGCACTTCCGTCGTCCTGAAGGTCCTGCACCAAAACGGCACGCAAGAGACAATCACCATCGAAAGAGGTAAGATTCATGTGCCCAGCATTCGCGGCTGGCGACGCGCAGGCCAAAACGGCGGCTGGGACTACCTGCTCGACGCATCGGCCCAAATCGGCTACATCCGCATCACCCAGTTCACGGGCGACACCGCCACGGAAATGGATAAGATAATCACCCAGCTGCGTGAGGATGGCATGAAGGGTATGCTCCTCGATCTTCGTGCGAACCCCGGCGGCATCATGTCCACGGCCATCGCGATCGCCGACCGGTTCCTCGACGAAGGGGTTATCGTCTCGACGCAAGGCGACAAGTTTGAGACCCAGATCAGCCGGGCGACCTACCCCGGGACATATCCGCATTTCCCCTTGGTGGTGCTCGTCGATCAAGGTAGTGCCAGTGCGTCGGAGATTGTCGCCGGCGCGTTGCAAGACCATGGCCGCGCCGTCATCGTGGGCAAACGCTCGTGGGGCAAGGGCTCCGTCCAACAAATCTTCCATCTGCCCGAGTCGGGCGCGGCGGTGAAGCTGACCACCAACTACTACTACCTGCCCAACGGCCGATGTGTCCACCGCAAGCCTGATGCCGAAACCTGGGGTGTCGACCCGGACGTCGAAGAGGACCTGGTCAATAAACATTTGGACGATGTCGAGACAAACAGACAACTTAAAGCCCTGCGCGACCTGATGCGAAAGTTGATCACCCCACCGGCCCCAGCGACTCAGGACGACACAAACGACGCGACAGCACCGGGCGGTCCCAAAGACGCCGCCGCTGCACCTGCCGAAACGGACAAAGAGGCCGCTGTTGATGAGCCACTGCTCACCGACGACGACGCCTCGCCGGCAGCAGAGTTGCTGGCCTTGGACCAACAACTCGCCCAGGCCGTCAAGCAGGCCAAAGGATTATTGCGGGCCCAACCCTCCTTGCAGGGCCTTGCGGACACCCTGACACCCGAGCCGGTCGAGCAAAGATCCCAGCCCGTACCGGTGGACATCGAAGAATAAGGCGGTGACCTGTGAGAAGACTGGTATTGGGCCTGGAAAGTTCCTGTGACGAAACGGCGGCGGCCATTGTCGCCGACGGACGCGACGTCATCAGCTCGGTCGTAGCCTCGCAGGCCAAGCTGCACGAAAAATATGGCGGCGTGGTGCCCGAAATCGCCGCCCGCGCCCATATCGAAAACATCCTGCCCGTGCTGCGCGAAACCTTCGAACAGGCAAACGTCACCCCGCAGGCCATTGACGCCGTGGCCGTGGCGCACTGCCCGGGACTGGTGCCGGCACTCTTGGTCGCAGTAACCGCCGCCAAGGCCCTGGC
This sequence comes from uncultured Pirellulales bacterium, assembly GCA_964401265.1. Classification (GTDB taxonomy): domain Bacteria; phylum Planctomycetota; class Phycisphaerae; order Sedimentisphaerales; family SM23-30; genus CAYNXW01. The sequence continues at coordinate 19,196 of CAYNXW010000004.1, forward strand.
GTGGGCTTGGGGCAAACCCTTGATCGCCATCAACCACCTGCACAGCCATCTGCAGTCGGTCATGCTCGAACACGACGTTGCCTCTTTTCCGGCGGTGGCCCTGGTCGTCAGCGGCGGCCATACCAGCCTCTACCACTGCCGAGGCCCGTTAGCCCTCGAGCCCATGGGACGCACCCGCGACGACGCCGCCGGCGAGGCCTTCGACAAAGTAGCGACCATTCTGGGCCTGCCCTATCCCGGCGGCCCCTCGATCGAAAAGCTCGCCCACGAGGGCGACCCAAAGGCCATCGCCTTTCCGCGAACACTTCTCGAAAAAGGTTCCCTTGATTTTTCCTTCAGCGGCATCAAGACTGCCGTCCTCTACCACTGCCGAGGCCAGAACATGCTCGGCCAGGACCGCACCGCCCAGATGAGTCGCCAGGAAAAGGCCGACATCGCTGCCAGTTTCCAGGCCGCCGTCATCGAGGTGCTCGTCAAAAAAACGCTGCTGGCCGCCCAACAAGCCGACGCCCAGACGGTGCTGCTCGGAGGTGGTGTCGCCGCCAACACCACCCTGCGCGAGGCCCTGCGCGACGCGTGCACCGCCCAGGGACTACATCTCGAAGTCGCCGCCAGAAAATACTGCACCGACAACGCCGCCATGGTGGCCGGGCTGGGCTATCACAAGCTGATGGCCGGCGAGCTGGCGGACCTGGCCCTTGAAGCGCGAGCAGTACAGGCATAGAGTTACCATGACAGCGCTTAGCCCAACACCCCACCGGGAGTAACAGGTGAATGCAGAGTTTATACGTAGCCTCTTAGAACAGGTCAAAGCCGGCGACACCACCGTCGCCAAGGCACTCGAACGGCTCGTCCATCTGCCCTTCGAAGCGGTAGGCGATGAGCACTTCGCCCACGTCGACCATCATCGCCAACTCCGCTGCCACATACCTGAAGCCATCTACTGCCCCGGTAAAACCGTCGAGCAGATCGTGACCATTTTCGGCAAACTGGCCCGCCACGGCGCTAACGTCCTGGCCACACGCGCCGACGAGCACATCTACCAGGCCATTGCCCGCAAGCACCCCAACGCAACCTACGAACCACCCGCCCGTATCGTGTACCTGCGCCAGCAACCCTACGAACCCCAGGGCGGCTATATCGTCATCGTCTCGGCAGGTACGGGCGACATCCCCGTCGCCGAGGAAGCACGCGTCACCGCCGAACTGCTCAATCAACAGGTCAAGACCGTCTACGACGTCGGCGTGGCCGGCATCCATCGCCTCCTGGCTCATCGCGACCTGCTCAACCACGCCAACGTGGCCATCGTCGTGGCGGGCATGGAAGGCGCCTTGGCCTCGGTCGTCGGCGGACTGGTGCAAGTGCCCGTCATCGGCGTACCCTCCTCGGTGGGCTATGGCGCTAACCTGGGCGGCATCGCACCCCTGCTGACCATGCTCAACAGTTGCGCCGCCGGCGTCTGCGTCGTGAATATCGACAATGGCTTTGCGGCCGGCACCATCGCCGCGACAATCAATCGACGCACGGGCCAAGCCGCAACCAACAAATCCAGCCGGGAGGAATCGTGATGGCTGAGCAGGTCACGCAAATCCCCCTCTTGCCTCAGCGCCATACCGCCGGGCACAAGGGCGATTTCGGCAAGGTCCTCGTCATAGGTGGATCGCGCGGCATGATCGGCGCGCCCGCCCTGGTTGCCAACGCTGCCCTGCGCAGCGGCGCCGGTCTGGTGCGAATGGCCGTGCCGGAGAGCATTCAACTGACAGTGGCCTCGCTGGCGCCCTGTGCCACATCGCTGCCCCTCGACGAAAATGAGGACGGCCTCATCAGCCGCCTCGATGTCAGCGACCTGCTCGACATGGTCGAGCAGAATGACGCCGTCGCCGTCGGCCCCGGCCTGGGCTGCAGCAGCGACCTGCAGGCTCTGGGTGAAGTGCTCCTGACCGAGTGCAAAAAGCCCATCGTCGTCGACGCCGATGGCCTCAATAACCTCGCCGCCGCCGGCATCAAGGCAATCCAAGCCTGTGCCAACAAGATTCTCACACCCCACCCCGGCGAAATGCGACGGCTCTGGAGGGCCTGCTTTGCCGAAGAGCCCCCCTCCCAACGCATCACCCAGGCTGAAAAACTCGCCCAACGCTGCCACGCCGTCGTCGTCCTCAAAGGTGCCGGCACCGTCGTCACCAACGGCCAACGCACCTACCTCAACGCCACCGGCAATCCCGGCATGGCCTCTGGAGGCAGCGGCGACGTGCTCACCGGCTGCATCGGCGCCCTGCTGGCCCGCCAGCCCGCCGCCGGCACCTTCGAGCCCTTTGACGCAGCCGTCCTGGCCGTCTACGTCCACGGACGCTGCGGCGACCTGGCCGCGGCAAAACTGGGCCAGACAAGCATGATAGCAACCGACATTATCCAGTATCTACCCGCCGCCTGGCGCGAGCAGGAACAGCGAGCCAACGACGCATTGGACGCGTAGCACCCAACACAAAAAAACAAAACCTATCAGACAACAACGGAACCAACCATGACCAAGCAACACGAGCAGACCGCCTATGTCTTCGGCCCGGTGCCTTCACGCCGACTGGGCCGATCCCTCGGCGTCGACCTGGTGCCCTACAAGCACTGCCCCTACGACTGCCTCTACTGCCAGATCGGCCGAACCACCCACCTCGCCGTCGACCGTGACGAGTGGGTGCCCCTGAAGAACGTCGTCGAACAAATTCGCAACCGACTCGACGCCCAGCCGGACTACATCACCCTCTCCGGCTCCGGCGAGCCCACACTCTACAGCCCCATCGGCGAGTTGATCGCCGCCATCAAGGCCATAACCGACGTGCCCGTGGCTGTGCTCACCAACGGTTCGCTGCTGCAAAACGCCCAGGTGCGCAACGCCCTGCTCCAGGCCGACCTGGTCGCCCCGTCCCTCGACGCCGGCAGCGAAGACGCCTACCAGGCCGTCAATCGGCCGCACGAATCGCTCTCCTTCGCTGCCATGCTCGAAGGCCTCATCGCCTTTCGCAGCGAGTACACGGGCCAATACTGGCTTGAGGTGCTCTTGCTCAAAGGCATCAACGACAGCGACCCCGAAGTCGAACGCATCGGCCAGTGCATCGGCCGCATCAAACCCGACCGCGTCCAGCTCAACACCGTCACGCGACCGCCCGCCGAAAGTATCGCCCAGCCTGTGCCGATCGACCGCCTCGCCCAGATCGCCGAAACACTCGCAACCCACGTCGACCACGTCGAAATCATCGCCGACTACAAACGCCCCGACCACCCCGGCCAACTCACCGCCGGCGCCGGAGACGTCCTCGCCATGCTCGCCCGCAGACCCTGCTCACTCGACGACATCGCCGCCGGCCTGGCCATCCACCGCAACGAAGCCGTCAAGTACATCCAAGAATTGACCGAACGAGGCCAAATCGAACCCGAAGTCCAGAACAAAACAACCTATTACAAACCTAATCAGTCCACATAATCGGCCAACTCAGCCCAAGGTAATAACAAGGCCACTCCACGGACAGGCACCCATGCACCACTCAACCCGACAATATATCGCCAGCAAGCCCATCGCCCGCGATTACGACCTGCACTTCGCCACCAACCAACTCTTCGACTTCGACGCCCAAACCCTCGACACCTGGTTCCCGCGACCCGGGCGCCTCGTCGACCTCGGCTGCGGCACCGGCCGACACCTGCTCCAGTTCGCCCGGCAAGGCTTCGACGTCCTCGGCGTCGACCTCTCAGCCCACATGCTCGAACAGTCCCGCCGCAAACTCACCCAAGCCAACCTCCACGCACAACTGCTCCGCTTCGACCTCAACGACCTCGCCCCTGCCCAATCACCCGACCAGCCCGCACTGCCCATGGCCCCCTTCGACTACGCCATCTGCATGTTCAGCACCCTGGGCCTCATCCAGGGCCACGAGCGCCGCCTCAGTGTCCTCCAGGGCATCCGCCGCCTGCTCAAACCCACCGGCCGACTCGCCCTGCACCTGCACAATCGCACCCACAATTGGCTCTCCCACGAAGGACGCGCCTTCCTCCTGAGCAACTTCCTCGCCGTCAAACGAGGCCTGGCCGAACCCGGCGACAAAACCCTCGGCCAGTACCGCGGCATCCGCAACATGTACATCCACGTCTTCACCGAAAGCGAAATCCGCTTGCTACTCCAGGCCGCCCGCTTTGACGTCCTCGACCTCATCGCCCTCAACCGCCTCCGCAATGGCCCCCTCCGGCCTAACCTCGCCCGTGGCCTCCGCGCCAACGGCTTCCTTATTCACGCCCGCCGAAAAGCCTGAAAAAAACGCCCGTCGACCTGTTGCCCCCATCACCGCCCCCCGCTACCCCATTTTTTGCCGTTTGCATGCCGGCCCCCCTCACGATAACCTATAGACTTATGGCACGCACCGTCTATTACAGTCTGTCACAGTCGCCGTTGTGGCTAACCTGGGAGTAACCGCCAGACCATGAGCAAACACATCGAAGAGCACACCCTGAAGGTCCTGGAATTCGATGCCGTCCGCGACACCCTCGCCTCCTTCGCCAGCAGCGGCCTGGGCCGACAGGCCGCCCGCGACGTCTACCCCTCTCTCGACGCCAACTGGCTCACCGAACGACTCGCCGAAACCACCCAGATGAAAAATCTGCTCGAACGAGGCATACGCATCCCCCTCTCCGGCCTGCGCGACATCCGCGACACCCTCAAGAATATCGGCACCCGAGCGACCGTCTTCGAACCCGCCGACCTGCTCGAAATCGCCGACACCCTCGCCGCCAGCGGCCGACTCAAAATCTTCTTCGAACAAGAAATGGCCAATGAGCCTGTCCCCCAGCTCCACGCCCTCGCCCAACGCCTGCTCGACTTCGGCCAAATCGTCGACCATATCAACGCCTCCATCGCCGGCGATCAAACCGTCCGCGACGAAGCCTCACCCAAACTCACCGACATCCGACGCCAGATCGCACACATCGGCAGCCAGATCCAACAACGATTCCAAACCATCATCAACGACCCACAGGTCCGCTCCGCCGTCGAAATCGACCGCTTCCTCACCCGCAACGGCCGTGCCGTCGTCGCCCTCAAAGCCACCCACCGACACCAGCTCAAAGGCGTCATCCTCGACCGCTCCAACACCGGCGCCACCCTCTACATCGAACCCTACGCCCTGACCGAACTGAGCAACGCCCTCGAAGACGCTGTCTCCGCTGAAAAAAACGAGATCACACGCATCCTCTGGCAACTCACCCACGAAATCCTCGAACGACAACACGACATCCTCATCGCCCTGCGCGTCCTCACCCAGATCGACCTCACCTACGCCAAAGCACGCTACAGCCTCGCCTACGACATGAACGCCCCCCAGGTCAGCAAGGACGCTTTCCTCCGCCTCGTCCAGGCCCGCCACCCCCTCCTGCTACGATGGGCGGTGCAGCAACACGACAACAACCTGCCCCAGGCCCTCGACGCCGTCGTCCCCATCGACGTCCGCATCGGCGACCACTTCGACATGCTCATCGTCACCGGCCCCAACACCGGTGGCAAAACCGTCACCCTCAAAACCATTGGCCTGGTCACCCTCATGGCCCAGTCCGGCATGCACGTGCCCGCCCGCAGCGACTCCCAGATCCCCATCTACCGCCAGGTCTACGCCGACATCGGCGACGAACAAAGCATCCAGCAGAGCCTGAGCACCTTCTCGGCACACATCAGCCGCATCATCCACATCCTCGCCCGCGCCAACCAGTACAGCCTCGTCCTGCTCGACGAACTCGGCGCCGGCACCGACCCCCACGAAGGCGCCACCCTCGCCGGAGCCCTGCTCGACGAATTCCACCACGCCCACGCCCGCGTCGTCGCCACCACCCACCTGGGCCGACTCAAAACCTACGCCTACGCCACCCCACGCGTCGAAAACGCCTGCGTCCGATTCGACGTCAAAACCCTCAGACCCACCTACGAACTCCTCACCGGCACCCCCGGCGCCAGCAACGCCCTCGCCATCGCCCAACGACTCGGCATGCCCCGAAAAATCGTCCACCGCGCCCAGAAACAACTCGCACGACACGCCGACTCCAGCGCCGCCCTCATCAACCAGGTCCAGGCCTCACGACAAGCCGCCGACAACAAACGCCGCAAAGCCCACGCCATCCTCCACGCCATCAAAGGCATGCACGTCGTCGCCGCCGAACGACTCGCCCGCGCCACCGAAGAAGCCCACTACATCAAACAACAGGCCGAAAACGAAATCGACAAGTCGATGAGACACGTAAACAAACTCGTCGATGACTTCGTCGCCGAAATGAAAAACGCCCCCAAACCCTTCTCCGACCGCGCCGCCGACTTCGCCCGCGACTTCGCCAGCCTCGCCGCCGACGCCCCCCTCGCCCAACGCCAACTCGCCTTCGCCCAGAACCTCACCAAAGGCGACACCGTCTACGTCGAATCCTTCAAACGAACCGCCACCGTCCAACGACTCCGCCGCAACCGCCAAACCCTCATCCTCACCATGGACGCCAAAGAAGTCGAAGTCCCCTTCTCCGACGTTTGGCCGCCCAACACCCACTAACCCGCCCCAGCCTCTTGAGCACCACACACACCTTCTCTTATGAATTCAGCACTCACACCTCATCATTCAGTTAGAGTTCACACTTTAGTGTGCAAAATACAACAGAACACGCTCAAGCGTGAACTCTTACAGCGTTCATAGGTTGATAGGGGTAGGGATAACGCATTGGTTTGCGTCACCCCTCCCTCCGAACCGTG
>CAYNXW010000005.1:0-25190 GCA_964401265.1 uncultured Pirellulales bacterium
GCCCCGCCGCAGGCTTTCCCCCCACCCACGTGATACGCGCCGGACCATCCGAACCCCGCGCGTAAGCCCGCAACCCCGCCTCGTCATAAACCGCCCCCTCCTCCACCACGACCACCATCTGCCCCCGCTCCTCGACCCCCTGACGCTCCCGCACCTGGTACGCATCTTCCACGCACGCCCAGGGCTCCACCAACGCCACCGCCGACGCCGACAAGTCCTCCCCCGCCGGAATCAACATCGACTCCCCCTCCGGCGACGTAATCACCCGCTCATCCATCAATACGTATTCCTGCAACCCACCCTCAAAGTTGTACCCGAACGACCCGTTCGAATTCGCCGTCGGCAACCACCGGTAATCCGTCTGCACCAGCCGCCGATCCCCCACCGCGCAACACGTCACCTTCTCACCCACCGCCACCACACGCACCACCGCCTCATGACCCGGCACCGTCGCCGCCTCCCCAGGCTTGTAACTCGGTATCTCACCCAGCACCGCCTCCTCAATCCCCTCCAGAATCTCCGTCTTCCGCGCATGCTCCGAAAACTGCTTCAACAGCTTCAAATCCGAAAAACACAACCCCACCGCCTCCACCTGACACAACACCTGCCAAGGACCCGGCTGTGCTACCGCCTTCGCCTTGTTCAAACGCAATTCATCAGGCCCCACCAACTCCACCGCATACTCCGTCGCCGGCAATCCCTGCACCATCTCTACAATGACTCCTCAGCGCCTCGCGCCATCTTACTTCAAAACCTGAAATCCGATATTAGTGATCGTCTACTTTCAACCCACCCCTCAAAACCATGTTAATACCTTCAAGAACCCTTCTCTTCTTCGTAATACTATCCCTCAACTTCTTGCTTTTTCTGCGCGTTCTTCATGGCCTGCAGCCATAAGTTGCTTAACCACAAGTGTTAACGTGGTGTCTCCAAGCTGCCGTTTTTCCAGTCGCCACGCTCACTGGCCGCCTCTTAAGTCTTCTGTTAGCATGCAAGCTTTCCTTCTATTTGCCGCTAACCATCAGAATCTTGTTTTCCTACGCGGTTCTTCATGCTGAAACTGCCTTCTGTGAAAAACTGCTTGTCCATTATCTGCAAGTCCCTAGGCATGGCTTTGCCCCTCTCGCCCAAAGCGGGGAGGTTAAATGGGCGGGGTCTAAGGGGCAGAGCCCCTGGAAAAATACTCTTCCTTCCTTATCCTTAGTGCGGCCGTAGGCCGCGCCGGGAGAATTCGTGTCAAAGTCTTATCGCTCTCGCCTCATTTCTTCTATCTTCTCTTCTCTGATTCTAATCCGTGTCTATCCGTGCAAGCCGTGGTTAAATCTCTGTATTATCGTCTGAGTGTCTTAGTGCCTTAGTGGTGAAGCTCTCTTTGCTTCCGACTTCTGACTCCTCTTATACCAACCCCAACACTTCTTCCTTCGTCGCCCCACTATCCAACCCCGCCAGCGCCTCCTCACGCCCCGGCTCCAACCTGCGCCCCACCTCCTCATAAAACGCGTTCTTCGCCGCCCGATCCGCAAACCGCTCTCCCGCCCACGCGCTCACATACCCCAGCCCCGCCTGCCGCTGCAACACCGAATGGGCATACATAATATATGCCCCCTTCGCAAACACCTCCCCCCAAGGCCGCAACGCCTCGCTCCCAAAATCATCCACAAACTTCTGACCCGGACTGTTCATCTCCGTCCCCACCACCACCGGCAGCTCCCACCCCGCCGCCAGCTCAATCACCTCCCGCAAATGCCCCTCCTTCGCCGGCCCCGCCTTAGGCCCATAATTCCTGTCCGGAATAATATTGAGAGCCGCCACCCCCGTGCTCATCGTCACCTGCAGAAACTCCTCCATCGACTGCTCACCCGCGCTCGTCCCGTCCAGCCACGTATGCACCGGCACCCCGCCCGCCGCCTGCACAAATCCATTCATCGCCGCCAGCTTCGGAAACGCCCCCGCTTCCGGCTGCACATAACCCACCCCGCCCCGCTTCATCGTCTTCGCCCGCAACGTATTCAATAACGACACCCCCGCCGGCAGCTCCAGCGACCCCGCCTCTGCCCCCAGCTTTTCCGCCCAATACGCCCCCAACGCCTCGCCCTCGCCCAACTGACTGGCCGCCTTACACGCATACGCCGCGCACAAATGCCGCTCCGTCGGATTCCCCGCTGGCGTCAAAGGCAACACGTCACGCTCATAATCCAACGCCACAGGCCGCAGATACGCGTTCACCCGCTCCATCAACGCCACATTCCGCTCCTGCGCCAACGCCTTCAAACCCGCCAGAAACTCCCCACCCCCCTCGACCCCAGGCCGCTGCCCGAAACCCACCCCCATATGATACGTAATCCCCGGCTCACCCGGCGACGTCATCTCCCTGTCCGCAAACTCCTCCACAAACACCCTGCTCTCGAGCCCCACGCACCCCTTCTGCCCGATCAGTCGGCACGCCGACAAAAACTCCTCCAGCCCATCCAGTACGTCAAAGTCCACAATCCCCGCCACCGCTAAGCCCCGCCGCCGCGCCAGCCACGCAATCTTGCTCGGCGAATACCCCTCGCAATTATACGAATAAAACGTGTGAAAGTGCAGATTCACCGCGCTGCCCCGCGCCGGCAGCTCCAGCTCCCCTTGCTCCACCTTGGCCCACAACGCCTCCAACGCCTCCCGCCGTACCGACCCGTCAAAATCATCCAACTGCGCTTCCAACTTCTCTATCATCAACTCTTACTTCCCTATTATCTGGTTGCAGCCGTAGGCCGCGGCAGGTTAATTCGTCCTGACTACTGTGATTCGTTTTCAACCCTTCCTGTGTCGCGGGCATCTTGCCCACGCTCAAGCCACTCGTCGCCCAAGGCGACACCTCCCCTTATCCCTTATCCCTCTTCCCGTACTGCTCCTCCCACGCCGCCGCCTCCGTCGGCTCATACGTCCGCAGCTCAAACGAATTCCGCACCACCTCCCGCAACGCCGCCAGACCACTCAACTCCCCCTCCGCCACCGCCTGCATCAGCACGTTCCCGCTCGCCGTCGCCTCCACCGGCCCCGTCACCACCCGCTTGCCCGTCGCCTCCGCCGTAAACTGGCACAACAGCTCATTCTGGATCCCCCCACCCACTACGTGCACCACCTCCGCCCCCTGCCCCGTCACAGCTTCCAGCCGCTCCAAAATCTCCCGGTAAGTCAACGCCAGACTCTCCAGGATCACCCGAACCAGCTGCCCCTTGTCCGTAATAGCCTGCTGCCCCGTCGCGACCAACTGCGCATTGACCGTATCTGCCATCGCACTGGGCGCCAAAAACGCCTCCGCGTTCGCATCCACGTAACCCGCAAACCCCTTCGCCGCCCCCGCCATCTCCGCCAGCTCCCCGTACGAATACTCCCGCCCCTCCTCTCGCCACTGCTTGCGACACTGCTGCACCAGCCACAGACCCGTCGAATTCTTCAACAGACGCACCGTTCCCCCCACGCCCCCCTCGTTCGTAAACTGGTGCTCATAAGTCTTCTCATTGATGACCGCCTCGCCCACCTCCGCCCCCACCAGACTCCACGTCCCGCTCGATATATAAGCCCATCGCTCCGAATCCGCCGGCACCGCCGCCACCGCGCACGCCGTATCATGCGAGCCCACCGTCATCACCGGTATCCGCTCACAACCCAGCTCCGCCGCAATCTCCCCCTTCAACTGCCCCATCACCCGCCCCGGCTCCACCACCGCCGGCATGATCTCCAAAGGCAAACCCAACGCCTCAAACAACCCCTCCGACCACACCCCCCGACGCATATCCATCAACTGGCTCGTACTGCCCAACCCATAATCACAATACACCTCCCCGCACAAATGATACGCCACTAGATCCGCTATCATCAGCAGATGCTTGGCACGCCGAAGCGCCTCGCTGCCACTCAACTGCATCGCCAGCAGCTGATACGCCGTATTGATCTGCATGAACTGAATGCCCGTCCGCTCGTAGATCTCTCGACGACCCAGCCGCTCGAACGCCGCCTCCAGCATCCCGTCCGTCCGCCCGTCCCGATAATGATAAGGATTCTCGATCAGCTTGCCCCCCGCATCCAGCAACCCAAAATCCACCCCCCAACTATCCACCCCGATCCCGCTCACAGGCCCGCCCGCCTCCGCCGCCGCCTTGCCGATCCCCGCCACAATATGCCCCAGCAAACCCGCAAAATCCCACCGCAAACTGTCCCCCTCCTCCACCGGACCGTTCGCAAAACGATGCACCTCCGCCAGCTCCAATCGCCCCGCCGCCAGCCTCCCCAGCATCACCCGACCGCTCTCAGCTCCCAGATCCACCGCTATGTAACGCTTCACATCGCCCATAATTGCCTCCCAAAGCCTCCTTCGGTCCCCACACGCCACGCCCCAGACTCTACTACCATCCAACGCAGTTTAAGGCAATTCCCCCCTCCTGTCCATCCCCCGTTCCGCCCCACACCCCGCTGCGACCTCCTGCACCACCTTCCCCTTGTGCGACAGCCCCCCTCTCTCTCTGCATTCATAACTCTCCTCTCACCCCCGCCCCAGCAGCTTCCCTCCCAGCACCGCCTCCACATCCCGCACCATGTCCTCCCGCCGCACCGGCCATCCCGTCTGCATCACCTCGTAATACTTCTTCGCCAGCACCGACGTCAGCACCTCACGCGTATGCTGCCACTTATATATCAACTGCTCCAGCACCCGCGCGTCGCTATGCTGCGGAATCGTCGTCCAACCCAACAGCTCCACCCGCTCCAAAGTCATCTCGCTGATGATGCTCGGATTGTTCAAAAACCACCAACACCCGAACACCAACAGGTTCCGAAACTTCCGCGCCGCCACGCACAACTCATGCTGATTCTCCCGCGAAAGCATCGTCACCAGAAACCTCACACCGCTCCACTCCTTCGCCAGGTCCGCCACCACATCCACATCCGCCTTGCCCACCCCGTCCCCTGCCAACTCCAACGCCGGATTCTGCAGCTTCTTCACCCCGATCATCATCGCCACCGGCAACCCCTCCGCCTCCGCCACCGGCAACACACACTCCCGCAACAACCGCGCCCGCACACTACCGTCATCCATCCGAAACTCAGGCCCCAACGACACCGCCATATACTCCGGCGAGATCCGCTCGATCCAACGCTTCAGAAAATCCTTCACCGCCCCCACGCTAGCACCTGCCAAGCCCGCCTCCGCCGCAAAACCCTGGGCCTGCAACGCCTCCACGTTCGCCCCGTACGCGTTCAACAGCCCGTCCAGCCGCAACGCCGACTTGAACCGCATGTCCGAATTGCCCCGCTGGCCCCACACCGACCGCTCCTGCGCATCGAACGGATCGTTCGTCATCACCACGTACTTCACCCGCGCCAACTCAAAAACACGATTTATGTGCTCCCCTACCGACTGCTCCGCAAAGTACCCACGCACCTTGCTCAAATCCCGCGTCGACGTGTCGATCCCCAGCTCATGCAACACCGTCGCGATCCCACGCGCCGCCTCGCTGATCGGCGTCCGCTTGACAAACACCTCCTGCCACACCAGCTCCGCCTGCTCCGACGTGCTCAGCCCAAAATACGCCTCCGCCGTCAAATCCTGACGATGACGCAGCAACTCCGGCACCATGTAATGATACGTCAACAACGCGTCGATCCCCCACAACAGCAACTCACCAAACGACTCGCTGTAAAGGTGCGTGTGGATATCCGCCACCGCCGTCTCGTTCAACACGTTTTCCACTTGCCGTCTCAGTGCACTGAATTCCATCAGCTGCTCCCTCTTAGCTAACCTCTCGCACCTATCTCACACGCGTCCAAAGCCCCCGGCACTGCCGGGGGGCAGTAAAACAGCTCTTAACAACAAGCCTCCAGCACCATTGGTGGACAAGCCTCGACCTCAAAGGCCGCAAAACTCGCTTGCTACCTCCAAAGCAGCACCGCACAGACCACGCCGCCACCTCCGCAGCCGGCGCACATCTCCCCCGCACCGGCCCTAACAGCCTAACACCCCATCACCGCTTTGAAAACACCTTACTTCGCCGTCAGCCATTCCGTGTGGAAGATCCCTTCCTTGTCCACACGCTGATAGGTGTGCGCCCCGAAATAGTCCCGCTGCGCCTGCAGCAGGTTCGCACTGAGCCGCGAGCTGCGGTAACTGTCGTAATAATTCAACGCCGAACCAAACGCCGGCGTCGCCAACCCCAGCTCCGTCGCCGTCACCACCACCTTACGCCAGTTCGCGTGCGCCCCCTCCACGATACCCTTGAAATATGGATCCAGCAACAGATTCGCCAGATCACCCTGACGGTCGAACGCCTCCTTGATCCGATTCAGAAAATGAGCCCGAATGATGCAGCCGCCCCGCCAGATCATCGCAATCTCACCAAAATTCAAATCCCAACCGTACTCCTTCGCCGCCGCCGCCATCAACGCAAACCCCTGCGCGTACGAACAAATCTTCGACGCATACAACGCGTCATGGATCGCCGCGATCAGCGACGCCTTGTCGCCCGTATACTGCCCGCCGGGACCTGACAGCTCCGTCGCCGCCGCCACCCGTTCGCCCTTCTGCGCCGAAATACACCGCGCAAACACCGCCTCAGCAATCGTCGGTGCCGGCACACCCAGCGTCAATGCGCTCTGGCTCGTCCACGCCCCCGTACCCTTCTGACCCGCTGTGTCCAAAATTACATCCACCAAAGGCGTCCCCGTCTCCGGGTCCGTCTTCGACAGAATGTCCGTCGTGATCTCAATCAGATAACTGTCCAGGTCCCCCTTGTTCCACTCGCCGAAGACCTCGTGCATCTCGCCCGCGCTCATCCCCAACGCGTTCTTCATCAGATAGTACGCCTCGCAGATCAACTGCATGTCCCCATATTCAATCCCGTTGTGCACCATCTTCACATAATGGCCCGCCCCGTCGTCGCCAATGTACGTGCAACAGGGCTCGCCGCCCACCTGCGCCGAAATCTTCCGGAATATCCCCTCCACCGGCGCGTAGGCCTCCCTGCTGCCGCCCGGCATGATCGACGGGCCCTTCAACGCCCCTTCTTCTCCGCCCGAGACGCCCGTGCCGATATACAAGAAACCCTTCTCGCCCAACTCCTTGCACCGCCGAATCGTGTCCGGAAAATGACTGTTGCCCCCATCAATAAAGATATCGCCCTTCTCCATGTAAGGCAGCAACTGCTCGATCACCATGTCCACGGGCTTGCCCGCCTTGACCATGATCATCACCCGCCGAGGCCGCTCCAGCGACGCCACAAAATCCTTGATCTTGTACGCCGGCACAATGTTCTTCCCCTCCGTCTTCGCCGCAAACGCCTTCGTCTTCTCCGTCGTCCGATTGAACACCGCCACCGTAAAACCCTTGCTCTCCATATTGAGCACCAGGTTCTCACCCATTACCGCCAAACCCCACAATCCAATATCTGCTTTCTTAGTCATCCGTAAAGTCTCCTTCAAGTTAGGTGTCGCGGGCATCTTGCCCGCGATTCTTTCGTGGCATGGGCGTCTCGCCCATGATCAAAAAACCGTCGCCTTAGGCAACACCATTGTCATTCCCGCGCAGGCGGGAATCCAGTATTCCGTGACGCGGCAGTCTCGCCCGCGCATAAAACATCGTCGCCACAGGCGACACCGTCCCTCATCCCTTATCCCTCTCTTTTCTAATTCGTGACATCCGTGAAATCAGTGGTTAAATCTCTGTATTCTCTTCTTAGTGTCTTAGTGTCTTTGTGGTGAAGCTCTCTTCAACCCTGACTACTGACTATCCTCAGGCCGCGCCCACCCCGTCTTCTCCCCCAAAATCACCGGCACCTTACCGTCCGCCCGCCGATGCAACAGCTCTCCCGCATGCTCCACCAGCAGCACCCCTTCCTCCTTACGCCCCGCATACGACGTCGGATCAATACTCGCCGGATCCATATACCCCAGGTTCACCTGCTCGCAACGCTCCCGGGGTATCCCCGTCGCCAGCACCACGTTCACCCGAGGCCGATCCACCCCGTCCACAAACGTCCCGATCCCCCGCACATGCGTCGAATGCGCCCGAATCCCTCCCGGCACATGGGCAAACTTGCCAGGTCGCTTGTGAAAATAATCCCGGCTGTGATACCCCACCGCGTCGATCAGCTTGCCGTGGGTAAACGAAAGCTCTTTGACGTGCGGCGCGTAAATTATCAGCGTGCCCCCGTCCGCCACCACCGGCTCGAGCTTGTACATCACCTTGCCTGCCGTCCAAATCTCGTCATACATCGCCGGCGCCACCCCCAGCACCGTCTCATACGCACGCTCCTCATACACAATCTGCACCCGCCGCGACAGCTCCGCCGCCCGCTCCCACGCCTCGTACACCTCCCCCACGTAAAACCCCTGCAAGTTGCCCCCCGTCCCCACCATCCCGAACAGCTTGCTCGGCATCCCGATAAAACCCGCCGCCGTCTCCACCACCTGCCGCGTCACCGTCTCCTTCGTCCCGTTGATCATCGGATTGGTCACCACTGCCCCGAGCCAATGGAAAAAATCTATGATCTCCCCCGCCGCAATCCCCGGAAAGATGTACTTGTGCCCCCCGCTGAATCCCACCACTTCATGCGGAAACACCGGCCCGATGATGAAAAACTCGTCATAATCAAAAATCAGCTTGTTGAGCGCAATGTCCACCCCCTCGTAAAACAACCCCCCGCTGATCTTGCCCATCTGCGCCTCCCCGATACGCCCGATCGTCCCAAACGTCTCGGGCTTCTCCCATTCGTGATTGAAAAAACGCACCTTGCCATATTCCACCTGACGCTGCGTCGCACTCATCCCCAGCCGCTGGCAAATCTGCTCCTCGCTCATCGGCTGATGCGTCCCCAACGCGATCAGCACATCCAACGCCGCCGCCTTGTGCCCAATCGCCGCGTGCATCGCCTGGAAAATCGCCCCTACCGGCCCACTCCGCGTGTTGTCCGGCACGATCACAATCACCCGCTTGCCCGTATAATCATGCCGCGCAAAAAACTCCCCCACCGCCTCCTGCGCCTCCGTCAGGCTCACATGTCCATCCTCTCGCTGCCGCGATATCACCATGTCACTCTCACGCTATCTGTATATCTAAAATCTCAAAGTTTCAGTCCGAGATTCTCTTCTTTGTGGTTAACGCTTCTTCTTTTCTTCACTCATAACTCATAACTTCCCTCACACTCCGCTGAACGCACTGAACCCGCCGTCCACCGGCACCACCACCCCCGTCACGAACCGCGACGCCTCGCTCAACAGCCACACCACCGTCCCCAGCAGATCTTCCGGCTCACCGAACCGCCCCATCGGCGTGTGCTCTACAATCGTCTTGCCTCGATCCGTCAGCTCACCCGTCGCTTCCTCCGTCAGCAAAAACCGGTTCTGCTCTGTCAAGAAGAACCCCGGTGCGATCGCGTTCACCCGAATCGCCGCACTGTGCCGCTGCGCCATGTACGTCGCCAGCCACTGGGTGAAATTACTCACCGCCGCCTTCGCCGCCGAGTACGCCGCGATGTTCGTCAAAGGCCGAAACGCGTTCATCGACGACACGTTGAGAATAACCCCCGAACCCTGCGCCGCCATGTGCTCACCGATAATCTGGCTCGGCAAAATCGTCCCCACACAGTTCAAATCGAACACCTGCCGGATCGCGTCGGCCTCCAGATCGAAAAACGTTGCCGGCGGCGCACAGGTCGCTGCCTTGCGATTGCCCCCTGCTCCGTTGATCAAAGCGTCTATTCTGCCCAGGCTGGCCACGGCACATTTGACCGCCTCCGCCACCGCCTGCCGCTCCAGCACGTTCACCTCCAGAGGCAACGCAAAGCCGCCCTCCTGCTCGATCTCCTTACACAACACGTTGGCCCGGCTCGCGTCATAATCCATCACGCACACCTTCGCCCCCCGCTTGGCCAATCCCCGCGCCAACGCCCCGCACAACACGCCCGCCCCGCCCGTAATCGCAACTGCCTTGCCTTCAATGCCAAAGAGCCCGTCCATCGACTTGCCGCCTTCCCAATTACAGAGTAAAACCCGAGAGCTTCTGCTTGAGCACTGCCGCGCTCCAGCGTGACGTCACACTCGGGATAAGCTTTACACAAACTCAAAATATATCTCAGTTTACGCCGTAGCTGTCAAGAGCCCATTTTACGGCGCCTGTCCCCCAACGCCTCCAGGCCAGCGAAAATCCGCCCGGCCCCTGACGAACGCTTACCGGCCAGCTGTCCTGGCGCTGCCTCGGCACGCCTCCCGAGGCCTGAGCAAAATATTGTCTTGCCCTCGCGCTGTTATGCTCCGCTGTATCAAGGGCTTGCACTCCCCAGCCGCCTAGCCGCCGGGCTGGAGAGATTCTCATTGACAATGACTGCCTCGAATGATAACAGAGGGGGGTCATGGATGATTGCTGGAAAGGGCGTTAAGGATGTTGCTGGGCGAACTCCTCTTGGGATGGTCGGGACTGGTCAGGGTATCTGTGCCGGCCTTGCTGCTGGTGGGGACAGCTCCTACCGTGACGGTACGGCGGGGGTTCGTCCAATTCAGCCGAATTGATCTGATCTTCAAGCAAGCCTTTGCGTTGAGCACCGCCGCCAGGCAGGGTGTTGTCGAGGTGGCGTTGTGCCATGTAAGGGCAGAGACAGGAGGTCTTTGCAGGTGAGCCAGTTGAAGAGCCAACACGTTGCGAGGCCGGGCTTGGCGGCCGGTGATGCGTCCAGCCGGCAGGGATCTAACAGGGTAGTCGTGAGTGCCCAAGGGAGGCTGGATAGTAAAGCTGGGGTGGGCGTGGTTGGGACGTGTTTAGCAGGGGGCCTTGGCGGGCAATTGGTCGCCGAGATCAGCACAGCGGCCATTGTGCATAACTGTGGGGTGCTGCGTGGGCTTATGTCCAGTGATGGTGGGAGGTTATGCGTGGCGGTCAAGTGCAATGCCTACGGGCATGGCCTGGCGGTGACGCTGGCGGCGTTGGAGCAGGCCGGGGCGGAGATGGTCTGCGTGGCCAACATTGCCGAGGCCCAGCAGGTCCGGGCGTTGGGCTGGCGGGGGGGGGTGCTGCTGCTGGGGGCTCAGCTGAGCATTTACGGGCCGCACGAGCAGGCGGCGTTGGCTAACTGGTTGGTGGAGCAAGACATACGCGTGACGCCGACGTGTGAGCGGGATATGGCGGTGTTGGCGGAAGCGGCGCGGGCGACGGGTCGTCGGGCGTTGGTGCATGTGATGCTCGATACGGGCATGACGCGTATGGGCTTGTCGGAAAAGGAGTTATGGCGTTTGTTGGAGGGGGCGGACGCGTGGGGGCAGGTGGTGGTGGAGGGGCTATATACCCATCTGGCGACGGCGGACGAGGCGGACAAAGGTTTCGCAAAAAGGCAGTTGGAGCGGTTTGGGGCCTTTGCCGAGGCGTTGCGGCGACGGGGGCGGCATGTAAGTCTTTTGCACGCAGGCAATTCGGGTGGGTTGATTGATTTGGCCCAGAGCCGGTTCGATATGGGCAGGCCTGGGATTTCGGTTTACGGGTATCATGCGAGCGACCAGATGCACCATCGGCCGGAATTGCGTCCAGCAATGCGGGTGGTCAGTCGTCTGATGATGGTCAAGCGGGTGGAGCGGGGCAGCTTGATCGGGTACGGCTGTACGTATGAGGCGAAGCGGGAGATGGTGCTGGGGATCGTGCCGATAGGGTACGGCGATGGCTATGACCGCCGGTTGTCGAACCGGGCGGTGATGACGGTGCGGGGCCGGCTGGCGCCGGTGGTGGGGCGGGTGAGTATGGACCAGACGATCCTTGACCTAAGTGATGTGGCTGCGGGAGGTTGCATGCCGATGGCGGGTGAGGATGTGGTGGTGATTGACGATAAGGCGGAGGCACCCAACAGCGTGGAGTCGCTGGCGGCCCAGCTGGGGACGATACCGTATGAGGTGGTAACACGATTGGGGCCTCGAGTGGAGCGGGCCGGGGTGTAGAAGGTGTCGCTGGTGGGACGTTTTTCTTAAGCGCGGGCAAGATGGGCGCGACACGTTGGGCCCATAGCAGGGGTGCTGACCAAAGTGCGTACAAGGGGGGGGCGTTTTTGGGCGAATAATGAGGGTGCGGGCGTGATTCTGTCGGCGGGGACTTCAAGAAAAATGGTAAGATGGGTAAGGTGTAACGGTTAGGGTGTGCGCATTCTGGTCAGCGGGTGTCAAAAAGTTGGAAAAAGTTGGAAGAAGTTGGGTGGTTTTGTCAAAAAGTTGAACGTTTTTGAGCCAAAGTGGAGCTGTTTTGGGCGGAAATCGCGTTGATTTAAAACAACATGGACAGAAGTGCGCACGGGTGAATCTGCAAGGATGACAGACAAAAAAGCGTCGCCGCGGAGAGGCGGGGGACGCGGCGAAAGAGTCAGGAGTCAGGAGAGGAGAGCAGGAACCAAGGATTCGCGCGGATGTACACGGAGAAGGAAGGGCCGCTGGTTAGGGTGATTGGCCCAGATTTCAGGAGAAGATTGTCTTGACAGGATTTGAGGGGGAGCGGCCCGGCTGGAATGACGGCGTGGGGGGGAAGTGCTGTCTGCAGGTCCGGGACGTGGAGGCTTTGTGGGTACGATGGAGGCGACAGAGTGAACGGGCGTCGTGGAGGCACAGGGTGTGCGGGCGGTTGAGATTGCCACGTCGGCGAAGCGCCTCCTCGCAATGACAGGGGGGTGTTGGAAAGGGGGTGGTGTGTGTCCTGGATTCCCGCCTTCGCGGGAATGACATGTTCGGGACGGCGTGGGGGGGGTGGCGGGGATGAGAGTTCGCCATCGTCTGTTCCGCACGGTGGTGCCGGACGGGCAGGTGCTGTCATCCGGTGGAGAACATGAAGGAAGAGGAGATCAGGAGCCATTAAGGGTCAAAGGCGCCGAGAGAACATTTTAAGTATGAACGATTTGTGTGATGGTGGGTCTGGCCCCCCAGGAAGGTGGGGGGCTTCGATGGGGTTCGGGGGGGGGGTCGGGGCAGGGGGGGGGATGCGATTGTCCTGGGCTAGCTTCTGGCTTGACTAGACGAAGGGGAGGGAGATAATGGGGGCGTCGAGGGAGGTGTCGGATGTGGGTTGCGTTATTAGATGGCTGACTGGAGAAGCCGGCTTGGGCGACAGTGCGAACCTCGCCAATCAGCAATGGTGCGTTGTGGGGACGGAAAGGAAGTGGTATGAACCGATATCGGTTGGCAGCTTGCTTAGTTCTTGGAATCATCGTGTCCGGTTGCGTGTCTCGGCCTGCAATCAACATGACGAAGGTAGCCGACGACGTGAGGGCGCAGGAGATTGAGGACATGCGGTTCGGCATGTTTATCTGCTGGTCTTTCAGCACGTTTTCCGGGCGAGAATGGACGCTGACGCGGGACAAGGACGCCAGTTATTTCAGGGCCAGCGGTTGTGATACTGATCAATGGTGTCGGACAGCGAAGGCGGCGGGGATGAATTACATTCTTTTTCTGGCGAAACACCACGACGGGTTTTGTCTCTGGGATACGGCAACTACGGATAAGAAGGTTACCCGGAGTCCGCTCGGGATGGATGTCTTGGGGCGTTTGCGCAGGTCTTGCGACAAGTATGGATTGAAGCTGGCGTTGTACTTTTCGGAGGGGGACTGGAACTGGCCTGGAGCGGTGGACGGCAAGGGAGGTGCTCAAGGCGGCGGCAGCAATCCGGAGGTGAAGAAAGCGCAGCTCAAAGAGTTGTTGACGCAGTATGGGCCGATAGAATTCTGGTGGATGGATCACGCGGTTGGTGAGGGGGGGGTGAGCCATGAGGAGACGGTGGCATGGATGCACAGGTTTCAGCCGAACACTTTTGTTGGCTTTAATCATGGTGCGGCGGCGGGGCGGCTGTGCCTGCGGGAGCGGGGTACTGCGGGTGAATTGGGGGATGCGGGCGCGACGAAATACAACAAGGAGGCAGAGCAGCGTTACAAGGGGTACCTTGTGGCAGAGTTTACGTATCCAATCCTGCCTGAGCACGAAGGGGGGGCGGACTGGTTTTACTCGCTGCCGAAACACGACAGTCTGTGTCATTCTGCCGAGAAGATTTATAGCGACTACCTAGGGGCTGTTCGGTACGGGAATATATTTTCGGTAAACGTTGGGCCCAATTACGAGGGGAGGATTCGTGACATCGACGTAGAGACGTTGAGGCGAGTTGGGGAAATGATACGGTCAGGGGGCAATGGGGTTGGGAGTCTGACCGCGCGATGAGATCGCGGGGCTTTATTGGGTGTTGGTTAGTTATTGTTGTTGTTGTTTTGGGTGGGGCTGGCGAGCCAGGGTAGGTCCTGGAAGAGTCGGAGTTGTCTTTGGATGAGGGGGTGGGTTTCGATGACTCGGGCCCATTCGTAGTATTCGGTGAGGTTGGCGACGGGTTCGAGGGTGGCCAGTGCGGTGAAGCGGCAGAGCCAGTGGTCGTCGCGTAGCATTTTGACGAGGGTTTGAGTTTCGGGGTCATTGGGGTTGAGGGTGAGGCTTTGTAGGGCGTTGGCGGAGGCGGTGCGGACGCGGAAGTCGGTGTGGTTGAGGTTTTTGGCGATGATGTTTCGCAGGGCGGTAGCGTCGATGGGGACGAGGGGGTAGGTGGTTCGGCCTAATAGTCGTTGTTGGTTTTCGCGGAGGAGGGCGGCGATGACGGCGGTGGCGCGGACGCGTGTGCGTGGTGAGCCGTTGCGGAGGTCGCGGAGGTATGAGGCCATTCGGGCAGTGGTGGGTTGGAAGGCTTGTCGGGTGAAGTGGACGGGCTGGGGTTGTATGGCGGGGATGCGGGGTAGGGGCAGGCGTGTTTGTTGGTCGAGCAGCAGGGCGCCATTCGGGTTGAGTTGGGGGTCGAGTGTGGCGTAGAGGGTGATTTTGTAGGTTTGTTGGGGGTGATTTCGGAGGAGGTGGTGGAGGCGGTCGAGGTCGATGGCTTCGGTGACTTTGTTTCTTTGGCCCAATTGCAGCAGGGGGTTTGTGGCGAGGTTGCGTCTTGCGATGATGATGGGTGTCTGGGGGCCTGGTTGGATGCGGGCGGCGAGGACGAGTTCGGGGTTGATCCAGCTGGCGGGGCCGAGGACGACGGGTGTGGGGATGTCGTGTAGGTCGCTGATGTTAGCGAGTTCGAGATCGGCGAGTAGGTTGTCGCCGACCTGGAAGATGTCTGTGGGCAGGGAGATGGAGCATTTGAGGATGGATTGGGGTTGGGTGACAGCGTGGAGGTCGTTGTTGGTGAATAGGGCGTCTAGGGTGGGGAGGACGGGGTCCTGGGGTTGTTGGGGTTGGGCAGGTTGTTGGTCGGGCTGGGCGGGATCGGGTTGTTCGGGTATTGCGTCGGTGGGTGTGGGTTGGGTGTTCGGGAGCGGTGGTGTTTTGGGTGGTGCGGGGAGTTTTTGGTGGAGTTGGCGGAGGTGTTGGGCAAGGATGCCGGTGGGTGGGATGCGGAGGTTGTCGAGGGCGATTTGGGCCTGGTCGGGTTGGTTGAGGTCGAGGTGGCTTTGGGCGAGTGTGAGGGCGACGAGGGGGAGGTTGGGGTCGGCGTTCTGTAGGAGGGTTTGGGCTTGCTGGTGTTGTTTGTTGAGGAGGTGGGCGTAGGCGAGGAGGTGTTGGGCGGGAGTGTTTTGTTGGGAGGTTTGTTTTTGGAGAGCTTTTTGGGCGAGGTTGAGGGCGTTTTGGGGTTGGGGGTTGATGAGGGAGAAGAACCAGGCGAGTCGTGTGAGGGTGTGGGGGTCGCGTTGGTTGGGGTCCTGGGAGAGGGTGTTGGCGTTTTGGGTGGCTTGTTGCATGTTGTCGCGAGCCTGCTGGGTCATGCCGAGCTGGTCGAGTGCGTGGGCGAGCATGCCTTGGACGAGGGCGTCGTGGGGGTCCTGGACGAGGAGTTTCTGGGCGATGGTGACGGCCTGGAGGTATTGTTGGCCGGCGTAGGCGCTGTTGAGCTGGTCGGCGCGTAGTTGGCGGAGGATGTTTTGGCTTTGTGGGAGGGTTTTGAGGATGTTGGCGGCGTGTTCGTAGAAGATTTGGGCGTAGGCGAAGCGGTTGAAGGTTTCGAGGGTTTGGATGAGGTTTTGTGTGGCGTCGAGGTCGTAGGGGTTTTTGAGGAGTCGTACGCGCCAGCGGAGGATGGAGAAGTATTGCCATTGCTGGTCGTGTCGGAGGCGTTGTTGGTCAGGTGTGAGGTTGGTGTTAGTGGGGTCTGGGGAAAAGGGTGGTTGGCCGATGAGGAGGAGGCGGGCGAGGGGTTCGTCGTTGTAGGGGGAGGCTTTGTGAGCGGCGAGGAAGTAGGAGCGGGCGCCGCGTTGTTCGGGTTCGCCCTGGGGGTCGAGGATATCGTTGATGAGGCCCTTTTCGAGGGCGAGGATTCCGAGGAGTGTGAGGATGTGGGTGTTGGCTTGGGGGAATTCTCTGAAGTTATCGTGGCTTTGGCGGAGGAAGTTTTCGCGGGCGGCGCGATCGTTGAGTTGTGCGAGGCGGTAGTTGATCCATTGGAGGATGGGCTGGCTTTGAGGTTGGAGTCTGAGGTAGTGGTTGAGAGCTTGTTCGGCGTTTTCGTGTTCGTTGATGGCGGGGTCGGTGTATAGGGTGAGGAGGTCTCGCCAGGCGGGAGCGTTTTCGGGGTGTAGGGCGACGGCGGCTTCGAGGTTGAGGCAGGCGAGTCGGAGTTGTCGCTGGAGCTGGGTGTGGTCGAGTTGGTGCGGCAGGAGGTTTCGTCCCTGTAGTTCGACGGGGGCTGAGAGGTTGCGGCTGATGGTGAAGAGACGTTTGGCGTCATCGGGAGAGGTCTGCTGGGCGGAGGCGATTGAGGCCAGGCAGGCGAGAGCGACGCTGATGGTTTTAATGTATCGCATGAATCCCCTTTCGTTAGTGAGCAGAGGGTCTGCGTGTTTTGAGGCATAAGCGGCCCGCGGGGGTCGTTGAACACAGGCTATAGTATAGCGTATGGGGGCGGTGGAGTTCACGAAAAAATCAGGTATTGTGATTGCGGGGTGTTTTGGAGTTGGTGGGCAGGAAGTGGCGGGCGAGGCGGGGGATGTTAATGGGGCTCGTGGTTGGTATCTTCCATGAGGTGTAGGAACTGCTGGGTGAGTATGGGGTCGAGGGTGGAACCGGCCATGCTTCGTATGACGGTGAGGGCTTTTTCTTTGGACATGGCGTTTCGGTAGGATCGTGTGGAGGTGAGGGCGTCCCAGACGTCGGCGACCTGCAGGACTCGCGCGAGTGGAGGGATGTCGTTACCGGCGAGGCCTGCGGGGTAGCCATTTCCGTCCCAGTGTTCGTGGTGGTGTCTGACGGCGTCCAGGATGGGGGTGAGTGCTTTGATGGGTTCTAGGACTTTGCAGCTTTTGACGGGGTGAGTTTTGATGTGGTCGAACTCTTCGGGTGTGAGTTTTCCAGGTTTTCTGAGGACGTCGTCTCGGATGCCGATTTTGCCGATGTCGTGCATGAGTCCGGCCCAGTGGAGGAGTTGGATTTGGTGTTCTTCGATGCCGATGTGTCTTCCGAGTTGGCAGGCGAGTTGTGCGACTCGTGTGGAGTGTCCGGAGGTGTAGGCGTCTTTGGCTTCGACGGCTCTGACGAGTGAGACGATGGTCTGCAGGAAGGCTTCGGGTAGTTTTTGAGCGAAGAGAGAGCTTCGGATGACGGCGGCGGCGGCGTCGGCGAGTGAGCGTGCGAGGCTGACGTCGAGAGGGAGGAATGGGGTTTGGTTGTCGTCACGTACGAAGAGTAGTGTGCCGATGTGCTGGTGGGCGTGGTTGTCGCTGGCGAGGGGAATGGTGAGGACGCAGCCGCCGGGAGGTGGGTCGGGGGTGTCGTCGTCGTATCCGATGAGGGTGGCCTGGAAGGGTTGGGGGTCGGTAAGGAGTTTCTGGAGGTCGTCGTGGTGGTCGTCGTAGAATTTTTGAGCGAGGGGCAGCGTTTCGGAGGGTGCGAGGGTGGCGATGTTGTGGTCGGGGAGGTCAGGTCTTGTGGGGCACGTTCCGAGTTGGCTGAGGTAGGGTCCGTCGTAGAAGGTGAAACGGCAGTTGACGACGCGAGCGATGGTGAGGGCGAGGGTGTGGAGGGCGTCCGGGATGGCGTTGCAGGTGGCGATGTTTCTGATGGCGTCGAATGCCTGGGTGAACTTTTTGCATTGTTGTGCGAGTTGAAGGTTGAGCTGGGTGTTGTCGCGTTCGGCGTCGTGGCAGAGGGGGTTGGTGGCATGCGTGTGTGGGGGTATGGCGTCGGTGGGGGTGTCGGCGGGTGTCGGCTCGTTGGTGTCGAGGCATTGGGGGCATGGGGGGGGCGAGGTCGCAAGTGTGCTTGCTGTGTTTTCCAGATTTTCGTGCAATGGCGTCATAAGCAGGTCCGCGTTAGATTTATTAGAGGACACTGTCGGGTCCGGGTTGTTTGCCGGGCCGTGCACGGCCGGTGTTGCGTCGTGGTGTATGTCTGCAAGAGATATCGGCGATCAGGGGTGCGGTCTTTACGGGAAAGGGTGTGTAAGGTGTTTGAGGGCAGAAAGTTGGGGAAAACCCTTGGTGGGTTTTTGGGGGGGGTATGGGACGTGGCGGGTGTTTGCATGGTTGGAGGGGGGCAGGCGAGGCGATCCAGGGGGGGCTAGGCGAGTGACATTTGGAGGGAGGGCGCGGGTTTGTTGAGGCGGGGATGGGCGAGTTGGCTGACTTGTCGGACGAGGTCGGCGAGGGAGGGGGCTCTCATTTTTCTCATGATGTGGGCTCGATGGAATTCGACGGTTTTTTGGCTGACGCCGAGGTCGGTGGCGATAACTTTGTTGGCTTTTCCGTCGACGACGAGGGTGAGAACCTGTCGCTCGCGTGGGGTCAAGGTGGCGAGTCTGTCGCGGATGCCGGCGAGCCGGAGGGCATTGGCTCGTCGTTGGGTGTCGCAGGAGAAGGCCCGTCTTAGGGCGTCCAACAAGAGCTGTTCCCGGATGGGTTTTTCGAGGAACTCGAGGGCGCCGTGTTTGACGGCCTGGACGGCCATGGGTATGTCGGCGTGTCCGGAGATCATGATGATGGGGATGTGGGAGTCGCGTTGTTGTAGCTCGTGCTGCAACTCGAGGCCACTCATTCCGGTCATTCGGACATCGAGGATGAGGCAGCCGGGGTGTTTGGGGCTGTGGTGGTCGAGGAATTGCTCGGCGGAAGGGAAGGTGCGGACATTAATTGCAACGGAGCTTAACAAGAGGGTCAGGCCTTTACGGATGGCGGCGTGGTCGTCGACGACAAAAGCAGTGGGGTGGTTAGTCATTGGTCGTAGCTTCCTATGATTTTTGGCAGGGTGAAGTGAAAGATGGCTCCTGAGGGTTTATTGTGTTCGGCCCAGAGGCGTCCGCCGTGAGCTTCTATGATGGATCGGCTGAGGGAGAGTCCCATTCCGAGGCCATTAGGTTTGGTGGTGTAGAAGGGGTCGAAGAGTCGCGAGGGAGCGTCGTGTTGAAAGCCTGGTCCGTGGTCGGCGACGGAGAGTTTGATGAGGTTGTTTTTTACCGGTCGGGTGGTGACGGTGATTATTCTGTTGGATGGTGTTGTCTGGAGTAGGGCATCGACGGCGTTGCGCAGGAGGTTCAGGACGACTTGTTTGAGTTGGGTCCGGTCTGCGAGTATTTTGAGGCTGTGTGCTAAATTGAAGCGTAGGGCGACGTTGTTCTCTTTGGTTTCGTGGCGGAGGAGGCTAGCGGCTTCTTGCACGAGGTTGCTGAGGTTAGTGGGTAGTCTTTGGTGGTTTTCTTTTCGGAGGAAGTGTCGCATGGTGTGAATGATGTCTCCGGCGCGGTGAGCCTCGGTGCATATTCCGCGTAGTCCTTTCTGGAGTCGTTTGTTGAGGGGGTGTTTGGAGGCTTCGAGTATGCGGAGGCAGCCCCCGGCGAAGAAGGTGATGGCGGCGAGGGGCTGGTTGACTTCGTGGGCGATACCGGTGGCCATTTCGGCGAGGCTAGCGACGCGGGCGAGGTGGGCCAGAGCGGCTTGTTCTTCGAAGGCACGGCGTTGTGCCTGTTTTCTTTGGGTAATATCCTCAGCGATAATGACCATGAATTGCTTTTGGGCGTTTTTCATCAATCCGGCGGAGAGGAGCATGGTGATATGTCGTCCGGATTTGTGTCTTATGGAGCATTCGCAGGCTTTGACGGTTTGGGCGGATCTTAGTTTTTGGAGGAGGTCTCGTCGTTGTTTTGGTTGTACCCAGAGTTTGAGTTGGGTACTGGTGTTTCCGATGACTTCTTCGCGGCGGTAGCCAATGTGGTCCAGGAAGCTCTGGTTGACGTCGATGAGTTGTCCGGAGTCGAGGTCGGTAATAGAGGCGGGTAGGGGGCTTGCCTTGAAGGCGATGGAGAGCAGTTCTTCTGACTGTTGTAATTTGAGAGCGGTGTGTTTGTACTGGAGGACGCCGGCGAGGGCCTGGGCGACGGCTTTGAGCAGGCCGACGGCTTCTTGGCTCCAGTTTCGTGGGTGTCGGACGGTGTCAAATCCGAGGAATCCGTGGAGTTGGCCGCTGGCAAACATGGGCACGCAGAGGAGTGATTTGATATTGAGGCGCGCGAAGTGAGGTGCGTTGAAATTTTCGTGGGGCGGCAAGTCTGCGAGGTCGGGGAGGTTGACGACTTTTCCTTGCATGAGGATGTTTTGTACGGTCCAGAAGTGGTTGGTATTGAGGTTTTGTCGGTTGGGGTGTGCGGAGGGGATACCGTCGCGGCACCACTCGTAGGTGTTGTGCATGCGGGCGAAGGCGTGGCTGAATTCAAAGACGTAGCATCGGTCGACAGCCATCATGTCTCCCATTCGTCCGAGGGCTCGTTGGATGCGTGTTTCGAGGGAGGTATCCGGCAGGGCGGCGGGAGTAGCGGACAAATCAAGTAGGATTTTTTCGAGCTGGACGTGGTAGGCGAGGTGTGCGTGGTTGTTGCGGGTGGTGGCAAGCTGGCGGGCGATTTTGACGACGCCTTCAATTTGTCCTTCGCCGTCGCGGACGGGATAGCCGCGGATGTGCCATTGTCGTCCGTCGGGGGTTTGTGTTTGTGTGTCGACGGGCTGGGCGGTTTGGAAGACGCGGAGGATGGCACAGTCGTGGCAAGGGGTCTGGCGTCCCTGGAGGGCCTGGTAGCAGAATTTTCCGACAACGTCGAGGCCGCCCTGGTTGAGGTTGTCGCCACAGAGGGAGTTCGCCCATCGCACGCGCAGGTTTCTGTCGCAATAGGATACGAACTCGGTGGTGCCGTCGGGGGGCGACACGAGCGGTTGTTGCTGGCAGGGCAAAGCCTCCATGTCTCTTACGCCCAAGGCCCAACTCCCAGTCCCATACTGTATACCTTTGTCCATCTGGCCGGCTCCAAGGTTGGGGAAGGTCAGTCTAGACCTTCACCCGAGGCAATCGCGTCGTCGTGCAACCCGTAAAGGGTGTACTGGGCGCCGCCATAGCGTCGAGCCCTGCCAGAACTTATTCTATTGAGTTACGCGAATCTGATCTTATCTTTCTACCGTAGTCTTTATCGGAAGAAAGGTGGTGAGTTCGCAAGTGAAAGTGGGGATCAGTATGAGGAAATGGTCGTTGCGGGTGGTGCAAGTATAGGGCTGCCCAGCAGGGGACGTTTTTTGCGGGCTAGCGGAATGGGTTGTTTTTGTGCAGATCATACGGGTGTTGTTTGGGTGATGTTCGGGAGAAGAGGCAGGGGTGGCGTGGGTGTCCCTGTTTATTTATTTTTGGGTATCTGTGGTGTTGTGAGCGACCATGGTTTCGGGTTTTACGAAGCGGTCGAAGTCATCAGGTGAGACGTAGCCGGAGGCGAGGGCGGCCTGTCGCAGGGAGGTGTTTTGTCGGTGTGCCTTAAGGGCGATGTCGGCGGCGTGGTCGTATCCGATGTGTTTTGCGAGTGCGGTGACGAGCATGAGGGATCGGTTGAGCAGTTCGTCAATTCGTTGTTTGTCGGGCTCGATGCCGGCGACGCAGCGTTTGTCGAAGGAGTCGCAGGCGGTGGCGAGCAGGTCGATGGATTGGAGTAGGCTGTAGGCGAGGAGGGGTTTGTAGGCGTTGAGTTCGAACTGGCCCTGGCTGGCGGCGATGGCGATGGTGGTATCGTTTCCGTAGATTTGGCATGCGACCATTGTGACCATTTCGCACTGTGTGGGGTTGATTTTGCCGGGCATGATGGAGCTACCGGGTTCGTTGGCGGGTATTTTGAGTTCGCCGAGGCCGCATCTTGGTCCGCTGGCGAGGTATCGGATGTCGTTGGCGATTTTGTTTAGTGCGGCGGCGAGTGTTTTGAGGGCAGCGGAGGCGGTGATGAGAGGTTCATGGCCGGCGAGGGCGGCGAAGAGGTTTTCTGCTTGTCGGAAGGGGTGTCCGGCGAGTTGTGCGAGGTGTTTGGCCATGAGGCGGCCGAAGTCTGGCGGGGCGTTGAGGCCGGTGCCGACGGCGGTGGCGCCGATGGCGAGTTGGTAGAGGGGGTGGAGGGCGTTTTCGATGGCGTTTTGTGCGAGTTGGAGTTGTGCGGCGTATCCGCTGAATTCTTGTCCGAGTGTTAGTGGGACGGCGTCCTGTAGGTGGGTTCGGCCGATTTTGATGATCTGGTTGAATGCCTGGGCTTTTTTTGTGAGTGAGTTTTGTAGGCGTGTGATGGCGGGCAACAGGTTGTCGTGTATGGCGGCGACGGCGGCGAGGTGTATTGAAGAGGGTATGGTGTCGTTGGTTGATTGGGACATGTTGACGTGGTCGTTGGGGTGTACGGGTATTTTTCCGCCGCGTTGGCCGGTGAGAAGTTCGTTGGCGCGGCTGGCGAGGACCTCGTTGACGTTCATGTTGAACTGGGTTCCGCTTCCGCTTTGCCAGATGACGAGTGGGAAGTGGTCGTAGAGGTCGCCGTCGAGGACATGGTCGGCGGCCTGCGTGATGGCATGTTTGAGGTTGTGGTCGAGTAGGCCTATTGAGGCGTTGACGTGTGCGGCGGCTTTTTTCAGCAGGACGTGGGCGTAGATGAATTGGTGGGGGAATTTTTCGGAGCCGACCTTGAAGTTGTCACAGGCTCGCTGTGTTTGTGCGCCGTAGTAGCGGTCGTCGGGTACGTTTATGGGGCCCAGTGCGTCATGCTCGGTTCTCATGGGCGTTCTCCGGTGAAGGTTGTATGCAGTTCAGGTCAGTTCAGCTGTGGGAGTGTACCATTTTTGGTGGTCTCAGTGGAGGGTAAAACGGGAGGATGAGTTGGCAGTCATTGGACTTGAGGGATTTTGGGGAGGTGCCGGCGGGTGGTTGAGATGGGTAGGGGCAGGGGATTGGTGGAAGATTGTGCTTGACATAACCATAAGGGTAATAGAAGTTTATGGTCGGAAGTAGTCGGGGTGGTCGCGTAGTTCGTATGAGGCAAAGGTTATGGGATTGCTAAAGAACATCCGAGAGCACATCGAGCGGCTGAAACAGGACTCGGCGGAGGATCTGACGCGTTGGGGTCGGCTGATACTTTTTCATGTTCATCTGTGGCCTTTTTGTATGCGTCGTTTGGGGGAGAACAACGCGATGGCGATGAGTGCGGCGTTGTCGTTTCGGACGATATTCGCGATGATACCGACGCTGGTGCTGGCGTTGCTGGTGGCGAAGTCATTGAACGCGTTGGAGGATACGCACAGTACGTTGGAGCGGATATTTGAGGCGACGGGAATTTCTCAGATAGAGATCCAATACGAGCAGGAGGTTGGTGAGGTTGGCGGGGGGTTGTCAGGGGAGGAGGGAGGTGTTGAGGCCGGGGTGGATCGTGGTGATGAGGTGGGGGGAGGAGACGTGGTGAGTCTGGCGGATCAGATACAGGAGATTGCGGACAGTCTGGAGAGCAAGCTGACGCTGGGTCGGATAGGTCCGGTGGGAGCGGCGTTGTTGATCTGGTCGGCGTTGACGTTGATGACGACGATCGAGCGGTCTTTGAATCGGATCTATGGTGCGAGGCGGTCCCGGCCTTTGCATCGTCGGGTGATGTTGTACTGGTCGGCGTTGACGTTGGGGCCAATCGCGTTGGCGACGGCGGTGTATTTGGCGCGTCAGATGACGGCGCATTTGCCGGAAGGTTTATTGGCGGAGTATGTGATTCGCGGGTTGGCGTGGTCATCGGAGGTGGCGGTGGGGATTGTGCTGTTGGGTATGCTTTATAAGTTTATGCCGAACACACGGGTGAGTTTTCGTAGTGCGTTGACGGCGGCATTGGTGGCGGTGTTGTTGTGGTTGGGGGCGAAGTGGTGTTTTTCGCTATACATTGAGGCGGTGGTGGGCAAGCGGTCGCTTTACGGGGCGTTGGGATTGCTGCCGTTGTTTTTTTTGTGGTTGAATTTTTCCTGGTTGATATTTTTGTTTGGGGCGGAGTTGTCGAATACGGCGCGGAATTTGGCTCGGATGGAGTCGGCGGAGCGAGCGGCGGGTATCGTGTTGGAACCGACGGACACGCTGGCGGGTGCGATTGCGGTGGGCAGGCCTTATTCGGAGGGTCAGGGTCCGTTGTCATTCGAGCGTTTGGCGGGTGCGTTGGATTTGCCGGACGAGTCGGTGCAGGAGATTGTGGAGCGTCTGATCGGGCGAGAGGTGATATGTCCGGTGGAGGTGGAGGCGGCCGGTGCGGGGTCTTATGTTCTGTCGCGGCCGGCGGAGCGTATCATGCTGCTTGATGTTCTAGAGATTGAGGAGCGAGAGGGTGGGGTAGACAGGCGTCGGCACCGTGATGTGGAGTTGCTGGAGCGGGTGGGGCAGGTGCGGGCGCGTGTAGGCAAAGCGGTGGGGGCGTTGACGCTGGCTGACGTATTGTTTTAGAGAGGGCGTATGGGCGGTGTGAGGCGTGAGGTAAAATCGGGGGGGGGAAGTATAGCATGGGGTGGTTGCGGGCATAGAATAGTGGTAGGAGAAAGGTGGATCTTGCAACGGCCGGTGTATTTGCGGTGTTTGGAGACTGTAAAGGGCAGGCCCAAGTCGGGAGCATGATGCGATGAGAAGCAGACGTTACTTATTTTTGTATGTTATTGTTTTGTCGGTGGTTATGACGGGTTTTGGTTGTCGGACGAATCCGGCGACGGGTCAGAAGCAACTGGTATTCATATCGCGTGATGAAGAAATCGCGTTGGGGACGGAAGCGGCGCCGCAGTTTGAGGAGCAATTTGGGGGCAAGATTGCCAATGAGGCGGTTCAGCAGTACGTTCGGGAGATAGGGTTGAAGCTGGCGGCGAGTTCCGATCGTAAGATGCCTTATGAGTTTGCGGTGT